>JASIBM010000639.1 GCA_030045175.1 Streptosporangiaceae bacterium
CGGGGCCGGCGCAGCCGGCGGCCCGGTCCTGCCGAGCGGGCCAGCTGCCGCGGACAGCGGCCAGGCGACGCAGGCGGTCGTCCCGCCCAGGGGAACCTCGCCCGATCTCACGGCGGTGCAGTTGCGCGGGCCGGCGGACGGCTACCAGGCTCAGCGGCCACGGTCGCGCTGGCGCTCGCCGGGCATGCTGGCCGCCGCGATCGTCCTCATCCTGGCGCTCGGCGCCGGCGGCGCGTACGCCGCGCTGCACGGCAAGGGCCATGGTACCGGCGGCCAGGTGGGCGGTCTCGCCGCGCCTGGGTGCAGTCAGTCTCAGGCGACCGGCTCGGCCCTGTCCGGCGTGCTGACGACCTATCACGTCCCGAACGGCAGCCCATTCGGCGTCGCGGTCTCGCCCGGAGGCAAGTTCGTGTTCGCGACGACGCAGACCACGCTCGAGGTCTTCAGCGTCGGCCACGGCAGGACGCTGACACACCAGTTCTCGTACACGATCGCAACCAACCCATTGCCCGCGGCCGGGATGACGATCACCCCCAACGGCAAGTACCTGCTGGTCGCCGCCGGCGACGGCATCGACGTCCTGGACGTCCACGCCGTCGAGACAGGCCAGGAGCCCGTGCAGCTCGGTTCGCTGACCGTGCCCGGCGTCAGCGGCTTCGGCCGCGCCATCGGCGTCGCTGTGACGCCCGACGGCAAGTTCGCGTTCTTGACCTTGCAATTCCGCGGCCAGCTCGCGGTGTTCAACCTCCAGAACGCGATCACCAAGCTCGCCTTCAACTCCAGCTCCTACGTGGGCTCGGTCGCGCTGGGCAATCAGCCAGTGGGCGTGGCGGTGTCGCCGGACGGAAAGTGGCTGTACGCGACCAGCTTCGTCGCGAACGGCAGCACCCCGCACGAAGGCTTCCTGGCGGCGCTCAGCGTGGCGCAGCTTGAGGCCAATCCGGCGCGGACTATCATTCTCGAGACCGAGGCCGGCTGCAGCCCGGCGCGGATCGTGGTCTCGGCGGACAACCAGACGGTCTGGGTCAGCGCGCGTGACAGCGACTTCCTGCTCGCGTTCTCCGCGCGACTGCTGCACTCTGATCCGCGTGACGCCCTGGTCGCGAAGGTTCAGGTCGGCCGGTCGCCGATCGGGCTGGCGCTGGTGGACGGCGGCACCAAGATGCTGGTGGCCGACACGGACATCAACCTCACAGGTGCGAATAACCTTGCGGTCGTGAACGTCACGAAGGCGCTGGCAGGCCAGCCGGGATCGCTGATCGGCTACCTAGCAAGCAAGTTGCTCCCGCACGAGATCGCGATCGCGCCTGGCGGCAAGTTCGTGGTCATCTCCAACACCGGCTCACATGATCTTCAGGTCGTCAACGTGAGCGCGCTCCCCTGATTCATCCATCAGCACCGTAGACCAGGAGGTGGTTGGCGTGTACGACCAGGCACCGACCATGTACAACCAGGCGCCGAAGAGGCGCAACACGGGCCGCAGGGTCGTCATATGGATCGTGGCGGTGCTCGTCGTGCTCGTCGGACTCGACTTCGGCGCCAAGGCCTACGCCGAGAACAGGGCCGCCACGGAGATACAGAAACGCGGCTT
Organism: Streptosporangiaceae bacterium; assembly: GCA_030045175.1. GTDB lineage: Bacteria > Actinomycetota > Actinomycetes > Streptosporangiales > Streptosporangiaceae > Chersky-822. The sequence goes on from JASIBM010000639.1 coordinate 1,592, forward strand.
CCCGACCAAGCCAAGCGTGTCGATCGCGGGCTTTCCTTTCCTGCTCGAGGTCGCCACCCGTCACTTCGACGCGATCACCATCAGCTCGTCGAACCTCCCGGCGGGGCCGCTGACGATCTCCAGCCTGCGGGTGACCATGGACAACGTCCACCTCAACAGCTTCAACTTCAACAGCGGCACGGCCGGCCCGCTGAACGGGACGATCCTGATCAGCCTCGGCGCGATCGGCGACGCGCTGAAGAGCCCGCTCGGCTCATTCCTCGGCGGCGGCGGGCTGGTGGTCAAGTCCGTCGGGAGCAACCTGATCAAGGGCAGCCTCAGCGTGGCGGGCGGCATCTTGTCCTGGTCGGCAACCTGGCAGGTCACCACGACCGCGTCGAACGAGATTCACCTGCACATGGTGAGCAGCAGCGGGCTGCCCTCGGGACTCTCGAGCGCCGCGCAGAACATCACGCTGCCGCTGTCGGCGCTGCCGGCCGGGCTGCGGCTCACCGGCGGGCTGTCCTCGACCTCGGGCGGGATCGTCGCGAAGGTCTTCGCGAATAGCATCTCGTTCGGCAGCTAGCGGGCCGCGCCGCTCGGCTGCCGAACGACCCCAGGTGCCGGTCAGTCGCTGTTGATCTGGGCCACGACGATCTCGGCGACCTCGTCGGTGACCGGGTTGTCCTCGTCAAGGGCGGGCAGCGGGCTGATCCGGAACGCGCCAGGGGCAAGCCCTGGTACGGTCACGCCGTCCGTGGTGTCGGTCAGCACCGTCACGGGGGCGGCCCCGCCAGCCTGCGCGAGCGTCGAGTCGTTCCGGCAAGCCAGCAGGAATGCGAGCCAGGACCGGTACGTCAGGAGCAGCTCAAGGAAGACATCGATCGATCCGCCGAGCCCTCGGCTCGTGGCCAGGGCCTCGAGCTCGATGCGCAGGACTTGCTCCATCGCGGCCACGCAGTTGCCCGGATCGCCGTCCAGGCCAGGGCAGGGCCGTTCGGGCGCGCCGAGGCCGGCGATGAGCGAAGCGAACTGGGCCTGGATCATCTCATCCCCTGGCCAGGATGGCCGCATCAGCAGCACGGAAACCTCTCGGGAGCGCGCAATCAGCGCGGCGGCGCGCAGCGCCAGGCCAGCGGCGCTGCAGTACCCGACAACGAAGGCGCGGCCATCAGCAGGCTCGGAGCGCAGGAAAGGGCCGACAACGGCGTCGGCCAGGTCAGGCTGCGGCAGGTACGGCCGGTCCTGGGACAGGAAATCGAGCGGGTCAACCTGGTAAACCGGCCGGCCCTCGGCCTTGACGCTGACTAGCTCGCTGAGCCGGGGTCCCGAGGTGAATGCCTGGAAGTCGGCTACCAGGACCGGGCTGGCCTGGCCAGTGGTGAGGCGCTTGACGATCAGGTCGCCGCGGACGGCGCCGTCAGGGAGGGAGGTCATGATCCGATAGCCTCCCAGCCGTCGCGCGCCTGGGCATCTTGGACATTGCTCGTGGTCTTTGAGCCCTGCCCGCCGCCTCGCCTCCGGGCGCCGCCGAGGCGGCCGAAGCGCCTTGCGCCGGCTTCGGCTAGCATGCTCCACGTCAGCGCCGGTGTAGCTCAGATGGCAGAGCAGCCGCCTTGTAAGCGGCAGGTCAGCGGTTCGATCCCGCTCACCGGCTCGGGTTTCGTATCGCGGGAGCCACCACAAGGCTGTCACCGTCAGCCCTCCTGCCTGCGGGAACGCAGGAAGAGAGGGAACCCGCATGACACAGGCGATGCCCGCGACCTTTAAGATCCCCACAAGATCCCCACAAGAAGCGCGCCGCATCCCCGGCTGGCCAGGTCGTCGAGGAACTGATCGACCGCCTTCGCCTGCTTGTTGCGTAGCCCGGCGATCTGCTGTTCTGCCCGGCTGGTTGCGAGGACTTCCGTCGGCACAGCCGGACTATAAGCCCCGCCAGTGTCAGTCCCGCCGGACCGGGCGAAGGACGTGGCCTTGGCCATGCCGCATTTGCTCGATGCTTTCCGCTAGGTCGGCGCGTTCCAGCAACGCGGCATCGTTCAGCCGCCGCCACACCTCGTCCAGAAGATTTCTGTCCCTGCCGTGACTGCGCAAGTCGCGAAGGATGTGCAAGATGACGTGAACGCCGCGCACGTCCAGAAGGAGCCGCGGCTTGCGCTGCGCGACCGGCAGCACCCCCTCGGCTGCCCAGGCGCGGAGCCGTCAGAAAGCACGGACACCCTGCACGAGTATGCGGGCGCAGGGGTTTGTGTGGGTGTGGCTTAGTCGGTGGCGGTGTGGCTTAGTCGGTGGCGGTGCGCGACCAGCGTGGTGGCCCCGCCGGAGCAAGCGGTGGAGGGCCTTATCTGGGAGCTCGCGCGTGGCGTGGGTGGAGCACCTGCCTGGCGTCCTCGATCAGGGGCCGCGCGGGGCGTTGGCGGCGTGCGCGATACTGCTTGGGTGAGCGAGCGCAACGTGCTTGGCGGCGAACTTGAGCCGTGCGGCGATGACCCAGTCACCGGGTTCTACCGCGATGGTTGCTGCAATACCGGCCCCGAGGACCTTGGCAGTCACACGATCTGCGCCGTGGTGACGGCCGAGTTCCTTGAGCACCAGCGGCGGATCGGCAACGACCTGATCACGCCGGTACCGTACTTCAGGTTCCCCGGGCTGGTGCCTGGCGACCGCTGGTGCATCACGGCGGCGAACTGGCTGCGGGCACACCACGACGGCGCGGCGGCCTACGTGGTCCTGGCGTCGACGCACGAGCGCGCGCTCGACGTCGTTCCGATCGAGGCGCTGCGCGAGCACGCGATCGACGTTCCGGCCACGCCGGGATCGCTCGAGGAATGACCCGCCAGGAGGGCTGGCCCGCAGAAACACGGGCCGGCGCGACACCGCGGGGGGCATGATCAACCTCCGCTTCGGCTGATCCGGGCCGCTACCGGACGATGGCGCTAGATTGGGGATATACCTGATCGATTGTCCAGCGTGAGTGGCGGGGTGCGGTAATGCCGAAGATCGGAGTTGGTGACCTCGACATCGCGCAGCGCGCCAGGCGATGGGCCGTCGGACTGCTGATGCTCGGGATCGGCGTGGCGATCGGTTACGCCCTGCCGCAGAGCACGGCCTCGCCCCGAACGGCCGTCGGCACCGTGATGTCCGTGACCAAGCCGGCGGTCGGCACCGCCGCCCAGATCGCGTTCAAGCCCAAGGGCGCGACCAGCATCGTGCACTACACGCTGGAGAGCCCGACGCCCTGGCAGCAGCAGGCGGACGGCACGTGGCACCCAACTGGCCAGCCGCCTTGCCTGGTGCCGGGCTCCACCACGCCCACTCCGGTCACGCTGGGCGTGGTCACGGTCAGCTCGGTCGGGCCCACGCCGGGCGGTTCTGACGTCGTCTGGGTCGAATGCTACGGCTAGCTGGCGCCGCGAGGGCGCCCGGAGACGAGCGGGAGTCACGGCGAGTGTCGCCCCGCCGCAGCCCGGCGCCGGTCGCGCGACAGGGACCGATACCTTTGACAGGGACGACGACCCGCCAGCGGCCCGATGGGGTCATCCCACGTTGCCGTGACCAGGGACGCGAGCAGTCAGATGCAGGCCGGCAGGATTCGGGAGGACCGGGTGAAGTACCGGCTGTCGAAGTTCGTCATTGGCCCAGGCCTGCGCATGCTAGCCAGGACGGAGGTGATCGGCGCCAAGAATGTGCCTGCTAACGGCGCTGCCATCTTGGCGTCGAACCATCTGTCCGTCCTCGATTCCTTCTACCTCCCGCTCATGCTCGAACGGCCGGTAACCTTTGCGGCGAAATCTGAGTATTTTACCGGAAAGAAGCCTAGTGAGCGAGTTGTCGGTGCTTACCTGCGGGCCACGAAGCAGCTATCCGTGGACAGGGCCGAGGCACGGGCCGCTCAGGACATGCTTGAGTCGGCGCTTGAACTGCTCAAGGACGGTGCGCTCTTCGGCATCTACCCGGAGGGAACCAGGTCGCCGGACGGCCGCCTGTACCGAGGCAGGACCGGGGTTGGCTGGCTTGCCCTGCATTCTGGCGTCCCGGTGATCCCGGTGGCCATGGTGGGCACGCAGCGGCTGCTGCCACCAGGGCGGAGGCTGCCGCGTCCTGGCCGGATCGAGATCAGGATAGGCGAGCCGCTGTTGTTCGACGAGTACCGGGATCAGCCCGCGGGTGCCAGGCAGCGGCGGCAAGTGACCGACCAGGTGATCGACGCGATCAAGGAGCTATCCGGGCAGGAATACGTCCCGATGTACGCCTCGGTGCGCAAGGAGCAACTCGCGGCCAGCCCAGGTGCCGAGCCGGTGCGGTGACGTCCTAGTCACCTGGGCTGCCGGCGGGCAGCTCACCCAGAAAGTAGGGGAGGGGCAGTAAGTCCGAGTCACGCCCGATGGACAGCCAGTCGGTCTTGTCGTCGTGGCTCCCGCCGAGCGTGTCGGCCGATGATGCCGGATTCCACACGTAGATCGGCCTGCTACCGGAGTCCTGGGCGCTCGCGGGGGATCCTAGGGGGTCGGATGCGTCGTGCGGTCCCCCCGTGAGCTCGCTCGGCGGCACCACCGGGCTCGGGTCGAAGAGCGAACGCGGCGGCATGGACACCCTGGCCGGGGGGTCGTTCCGCGCTGTGCCAGGTGGCGTGGTACCAGAAGGCCCGGTACCAGACGGCCCGGTGCCTGAAGGCGCGGTGCCTGAAGACGCGGTGCCTGAAGGCGCGGGGGTAGGAGGCACCGTGGGGTGCGGCGTCCACGGCAACGCTGTGGTCGGCTCCGGGGCAGGCCCCCACGGCGGGGATCCGGTGACGGAGGCATGCCGCACCGTCGGCTCTGGTCCCAGGCGCGCGCGCACGGGGCCGGGTCCGTCGGCTGGCTCCTTCGGCAGGGAGAACGCGGAGCCTGAGGTCGCCTGCCCGTTGCCCGCTTGCCCGCCGCGCGTCTGGCCGCTGCCAGCGAGTTCGCTGGCAGCCAGCCGGCCGCCGGCCTGCGTGGTGCTCCAGGCGTCCGGCGGCGAGGGTGAGGACAGGCCGAGGCGGGCGGCGCGCTCCGACTGCGCCAGCGGGGTGCGTCCGGCCAGGGAAGACGTCGGCTGGAAGCGAGGACTTGGCGCTGAGCGCGGCTGGGGAGTCCGGTCGGCGGGCTTGGCGTGCTGCGGGGCGAAGTACTGGAGCAGCGGATCGGCGAGCATCGTCGCGTGCTCGGGATGCGGCCGGTCGCGCCGCTCTTGTGCGGCGGCGAGCGCGAGCCTGTCGCGCCGGCGCGTGACTGAGCCATACCACATGATCGGCACCAGCATCACCCCGAGCGCGGCGAGGGAGATGATCCCGTCCTTGATCAGATCCGCGCGGATGCTCGATCCCAGCGAAGGCACCGGGGGCGTCACCGGGCTCACCCGGGGCAGCGCGCCCTTCGCCGCGAGGTCAGCCCCCGGCGGCGACATCGTCATCGCCGTGGCTATCGCGCCTTCGGCGTCGATTATGCGGTGCCAGGCGCCCGTCGATGACGTGCCGGTCATCCGGGCGGCGCCGTCGATAATGGCGCTCCTGACCTGCGTCGCCGTCAGGACCGGGAACTCGGACCTGACCAAGGCCGCGACGCCGGCCACTATCGCACTCGCCGCCCAGGTGCCGTTCATCGTCTGGTACCCGGTCGGTGACGCGGCGATGACCTGCTGGCCGGCCGCGGCCAGCGCGACGTACGGCTGACGGCTGCTGTAGGGAGCCGGCGTGAGGTTCTTGTCTGCCGAGCCGACCGCGATGACACCCGGATACGCGGCCGGGTACGCCGCGGCGTCACCAGACTGGGCGTCGTCGCCGGCCGGCGCCACCAGCACGACGCCCTTGCGGACCGCGTAGGCGACGGCCGCGCGCTCGGCCGGGTCCGGCCCCGCCGCGGTCGCGTTGGCCTTCCCCGAGCCGGGGGCCTTGCCTGCGACGCTGACCATGCCAGGGTCGGCGGGCAGGTCGATGACGCTTGCCCCGTGGTTCACCGCGTAACGGATACCCGCCGCTATCGCCGCGGGCAGCCGGGACGTGATCTGGCCGCGCGCCCAGAGCGGATCTCCGGGGCTGAGCGTCACCCGCACGGAAAGTACCCTGGCCGCCGGGGCGACCCCGAAGACGCCCTGGTGCTTGCCGTGCCCGTGGCCAACGATGAGGCTGGCCAGGCCGGTGCCCACCACGCCATAGTGCGGGCCGCCCGGCCGACGGCCTGAGCCGGTGAAGTCCGGGCCGACGATGACTGAGCCGCTGATGTCGGGCTGCCCGGCCGCCACGCCGTCGGCGAGCACGGCGACGGTCACGCCGGCGCCTTGGTCGGTCCGCCACGCCTGCGCGATGTGCGATGTGCTCAGCCAGTACTCGTCCGTCGGCACTGTGTTAGCCGGCACTGTGGTAATCGGCACTGTGGTAATCGGCACCGTGGTAGCCGGTACCGGGCTTGCCCGCACTGGGCTAGCCAGCGTGAGCAGGCCGACGGCGATGACCGGTGCCGCGGCCAGGCCGGCTACGGCCGCGGCCTTGATGAGGCGGGGAACTCTAAGCGGCACAACATCGTGACCTTCCGTCCGTGTATCACGTATTCTGCCATGCCTTACGTGACCGGCATCGGGTGATGACGGATGCCGATGACGGATCAGGCAGGTGAGCTCGCTGCCATCCGTACCCGCGCGCCTGGCGGCAGCGAGAGCACCTCGGCGGCATTGCCGCCGGTGACCGCCAGCGAGACCAGCCCCGCGCTGTCGGTGAACGCGATGAGTTCCCCGGTAGCGGCCGAGCCGAAGGTATCCAGGTACGGGGCAGTGAGCTCGCGCCGGTTGCACCGGATGACCAGCGTCCCGCCGAGCCTGATCCCAAGCTCTTGCATCGCGGCGGTTGGAATGGAGAGCTGGACGTTCCCGAACCGATCCACGGAGAGCACCTCGCCCTCGGCCTCTCCGTCGAGCATCCGGCTGGTGGGCGGGGCCAGCCTGACCAGGCTGGCGACGTTGACCACGGTGCCCGCCAGCGCCAGCTCGGTCCCGGTGAACAGGTGCGCGGCGACCGGCATGAAGATGTCCCTGCCGTGGAAGGTCGCGGAGACCGGGTGGTTCCACAAGGCGTCATTGGTCAGCACGACGGCCTCGTTCGCGCCGCCGAGCGCGGTGACCGCCCAGGAGAGCAGGCCGTTGTCCGGGCCGATAAGCACGGAGTGACCTGCCCGGACGGCAATCGCGCGGCGAGAGGTGCCCACGCCAGGATCGACCACAGCTACGTGCACCGCAGGCGGCATCGCGGGGACGGTCTGAGCGAGCACCGCCGCGCCACGGCGCACGTCACCGGGCGGGACCAGGTGGGTGATGTCGATGATCCGCGCGCTCGGGGCGATCCTGGCGGCTACCCCATGGCAGGAGGCGACGAAGCCGTCCTCGAGCCCGAAGTCGGTAAGGAATGTCAGGCAGCCAAACGAGGTCACAGTTCGTGAGCGTACGTCTGCGCAACGCCGGCCCGCTAGGCCCGAACCCCATGATCTTCTCCCGGCGGTGCCCCGACATGAACGTAAAATGAGGGCCACAAGCGGGAACGGAGCGGGAAGACCTTGCGCGAGCGAGCCGAAGGCGGAGCCGGAGGCGAGGGCGCGCGAGCGAGCCGCAGGGCGCCGGCGCCGCCTGGACTGAGGAGCGTGGTTTTCGCGACGAGGGAAGGCGGCGCCCTAAAGGCGCCCGGAGGCGAGCGGGAATGACAGCGCTGACTGAGCTCCAGGTGCGCATCCTGCACTTCGAGCGGAACTGGTGGCAGTCGCCCTGGGTCAAGGAGCGCGAGATACTCGGCTCGCTCGGACTGTCGCCGACCAGGTACTACCAGCTGCTGAATGAGCTGATTGACCAGCCGGAGGCGGCGCAGTTCGACCCGGAGCTCGTCGCGCGCTTGCGCAGGCGGCGAGCCGCGCGGGGTAAGTTGCGCTCGCCTGGCGAGAACTGACCGTGGCCGACGTCATCGGGGGAGAGCATGGGCACCGCGCTCGCGCCAGCGACCGAGCAGGGCCGGGCTGGCCTGGCCGCGTTGCTCGCCGACCCGGGCCGGGCGCTGATCGCGCTCGACTTTGACGGCACGCTCGCCCCGATCGTCGCCGATCCCGCGCAGGCCAGGGCGCTGCCTGCGGCCGTAGCCGCGCTGCGGTCGCTCGGCCCGCTCGTAGCCACCCTCGCCGTCATCACCGGCCGGCCCGCCAGCGTGGCCGTCGCCTACGGCTCGCTCGAGCAGGTGCCGGGCATCGTCGTGCTCGGCGGCTATGGCCGCCAGCGCTGGCAGGGCGGCGAGCTGACGAGCCCGCCGCCGCCACCGGGGCTCGCCGTCGCGCGGCGGCGGCTGCCCGGCGTGCTTGCCCTGGCCGGCGCACCGGACGGCACCTGGGTGGAGGACAAGGTCGACGCGCTCGCCGTGCATACCCGGCGGACGGCCCACCCGGCGGCGGCGCTTGCCGCGATCGAGGCGCCGCTGCTGCGGCTCGCGGCGGACACGGGCTTGCTTGCCGAGCCGGGCCGCCTGGTGATCGAGCTGCGCCCGCCCGGTGCAGACAAGGGACGGGCGCTTGACGAGCTAGCGGCCGAGCGCGGTCGTTCGGCGATCATGTTCTGCGGGGACGACGAGGGCGACCGCCCGGCCTTCGCGGCGTTGCGGCGGCTGCGCGAGGCCGGTCAGCCTGGCCTGGCCGTGTGCAGCGGCTCGGCCGAGGTCGCCGGGCTCGCCGGCGAGGCCGATCTGGTCGTGGACGGCCCAGCGGGCGTCGCCCGCCTGCTTACCGCCCTGGCCGCCGCGATCAGCGGTGCAGGGGTGCCGGACACCCTTTAGGGCTCCGGCTCGTCAAGCGCGGCGAGCTGGCTGGCGAACCAGGCGCTCGGCGGCACGGCGCTCGCGGCCGCCGCCAGGAGCCGGCACCTGCGAACCCGCTCGGCGTCCGACATCACGAGCGCCTCGTGCAGCGCAGCCGCCGTGCCCGACACGTCGAACGGGTTGACCATCAGCGCATGCTCGGCGAGCTCGGCGGCGGCGCCTGCCTCGCGGGACAAGATCAGGGCGCAGCCCCGGTCGGAGATGATCGGGCACTCCTTGGCCACCAGGTTCATGCCGTCCCTGATCGGGTTCACGAGCAGCACGTCGGCCAGCCGGTAACCAGCCAGCGAGCGAGCGTAGTCGTCGTGCGCGCTGAGCAGGATCGGGGTCCAGTCCGGCGACCCGAACTCGTCCTCGATCGACCTGGCCTGCCGCTGCACGCTGGCGGCGTATTCGCGGTACTCGGGCAAGTCGTGCCTGGACGGGTACGCCAGCGCGAGCAGCATCACCTTGCCGCGCCACTCCGGGTGGGCGACGAGGAGCTCGCGATAGGCGGCCAGGCCGCGCACGATGTTCTTGGATAGCTCGGTCCTGTCCACCCGGACGATCAGCTTGCGGCCGCCGACCATCTCGGCCAGCCCGGCCATCCTGACCTCGACGTCCGGCTCGGCGGCACGGTGGGTGATCTCCTTCGCGTCCACCCCGAGCGGGTGCACGCCCACGCCGGTGACGTGACCGCGGTGCGTCACCAGGTCGCGGTCCCTGTCCACCCTGGCTCCGAGCACCTGCTCGCAGCAGTCGATGAACGCGTCGGCCCAGCGCCGGCACAAGAACCCGGCGTGATCGGCGCCGAGAATGCCGTCGAGCACCTCTATCGCGACCGCGTCCGGCAGCAGCCTGAAGTAGTCGACGGGCGCCCACGGGGTGTGCGAGAAGTGCGCGATCCTCAGCCCGGGTCGCCGGCTGTGCCCGCCAGCGCCAAGCTCGGCCAGCATCCTCGGCACCAGGGTCAGGTGGTAATCCTGGATCACGGCGCGTACCTGATCGTCGGCCCCGGCCGCCTCGGCGAGCGCACTGGCGAACGCCGCGTTGTAGTCGCGGTAGGCCTGCCAGTCGCGCCGGAACGCGAGCCCGAACTGAGGTCGGTTCGGCGTGTCATAGAGCATGTGATGCACGAACCACAGCACGGAATTGGCGACGGTGTTGTACGCCCGGTTGAATGTGGCCGGGGGGATGTCAAGCATCCGCACCGCGGAGTCGCTGTCACCGCCTAGGTCGAGCACCCCACCGGGCGCCAGCCTGGCCGCCGCCCGGTCGGCCTCGCCGAGCGCCGCGCATACCCACAGCACGTCCTCCTGGCTCGCCACCGTCGACAGCCCGCTCACCATGCCGCCGCCGCCACGCTTGGCCGACAGGCGACCGTCGTCGCCGCGCGAGAAGGACACCGGCCCCCGGTTCGACGCCACCAGGATGCGGCGCCGCGTAGTCCTGTCGCTCATCCCTGTGAGGCTAACGCGGCCGGGTGCCGGCGTGGTGCACCGACCCTGCGTGGCACACCCCGCATCGGACGTCGCTCCCGAGTCAGTTATGCTGCCTGGCACAACTTCATAACGCTCATCCAGAGGGGTGGAGGGAACGGCCCTGTGAAGCCCCGGCAACCATCACGGTGATCCTGCTTAATGCTCAGCTGCGGGGGTTCCAGGGGGTCGTCCCCCTGGGCTAGCAGTGAGGCCAGCCGTGACTGGTGCCAACTCCGGCTCGCAGCCAGGTCGGCGGCGAGACAGATGAGGAGAGGCCTCACTAGTCATGACATTCGCCGTCAGCACATCCCGTCTGTTCCGGCTCGGCAACGCCTGCGCGCTCACCTGCCGCGAATGCGGCGCGCGCTTCGATCTGGGCGGGCAGCACGCTTGCACCGAGTGCTTCGGCCCGCTAGAGGTCAGCTATGACCTGCCGCCGATCACCAGGCAGGCGATCGAGGCCGGGCCGCGGAACATCTGGCGGTACGCCAGCCTGCTGCCCGTCCCGCCGGACATCGCGGCCACCAGGACCACCGAGCCAGGCCGGACGCCCCTGGTGCGGGCCGACAACCTGGCCCGTGCCCTCGGGATGCGCCTGCTGTGGGTAAAGGACGAGCGGGCCAATCCCACCCACTCGTTCAAAGACCGCGTCGTCGCCGTCGCCCTTGCCGCCGCCATCGAGCTCGGTTACCGGGTGCTCGCCTGCCCGTCGACGGGGAATCTGGCCAACGCCGTCGCGGCCGCCGCCGCAAGGGCCGGCATCACGTCGGCCGTCCTTGTTCCCGCTGATCTTGAACTTGGAAAGGTCCTCGGGTCCGCCGTCTACGATGGCCTGCTCGTGCCGGTCGAAGGCAGTTACGACGACGTGAACAGGCTGGCGTCGGAGCTCGCCGAGGAACGGCACGACTGGGCGTTCGTGAATGTCAACGTGCGGCCGTATTACGCCGAGGGCTCCAAGACGATCGGATATGAGATCGCCGAGGATCTTGGCTGGCGGCTGCCTGGCCAGATCGTGGTGCCCGTCGCCTCCGGCGCTCAGCTCGTCAAGATCGACAAGGCGTTCGGCGAGCTCGCCGCGCTCGGGCTGGTCCCGCCCGCCCAGGTGCGCGTGTTCGGCGCCCAGGCCAGCGGGTGCGCTCCGGTCGCCGCCGCGTTCGCCGGCGGTCACGACGTGGTGGCGCCGGTCAAGCCGGACACCATCGCCAAATCGCTGGCGATCGGCAACCCGGCCGACGGGCCTTACGTGCTAGACGTGGTGCGGCGCACCGGCGGCGCGGTGGCCGACGCGCCCGACGATGAGATCGTCGCCGGGATCAGGCTGCTCGCGGCGACCGAGGGGATCTTCGGTGAGACCGCGGCCGGGGTGACGCTGGCGGTGCTGCGCAGGCTGCTCGCGGCCGGCCAGCTCGATCCGGATGCGGAAACCGTGATCATCAACTCGGGCGACGGGCTGAAGACGCTCGACGCGGTAGCGGGCACCGTTAAGCTGCCAGCGGCGATCCGACCGAACATGACCGAGTTTGAGCGCCTCGTCTGCGCCGTTTGAGCGCCTCGACTACGGTCCGTTTCATGATCGCGGCCTGCCGCAGCCAAAGGCGCGCACTCGGGCCTGAGATCATGGCCAATGACGCCTGGCGTTGGATGGGTAACCCAAGGACGCTGGGGGTCCCGAGCATGTAGGGTAATGTCCGGTCGCTGTCGGTACGGCGAGAACGGCAGGCAGAGCCTGGCGCGCCACGTCAAGCCCGTTCCGCGATCAACGGGTTTCGCAGGCAAGGGCGTGACCCGAAGCCCGAGCAAAAGTTAGGGAGTTGTTGTTCATGGCTCAGGGCACCGTCAAATGGTTCAACGCGGATAAGGGCTACGGCTTCATCGCGGTCGACGGTGGTAGAGACGTCTTCGTCCACTTCTCGGCGATTCAGGCGGACGGCTACCGCACGCTTGAGGAGGGCCAGCGGGTCGAATTCGAGATTACTCAGAGCGACCGCGGGCCGCAGGCAGAGGCAGTCCGTACGGTCTAGTTCCGCGCTAGAGCGCGGCGGGCCCGGCTCCAGGGCACCTGGACGCCGGGCCTTCGCGCGCCCGGAAGCGCCCAGCCGCCAGGCCGTCGGCTTGCACTCTCGGCCCGAGAGTGCTAAACAGGTCGTTGGCACTCTCGGGGTGAGAGTGACAACTTAGTGCGGCGTGATCGGGGCGACGAGGCACTGCCCGCAGCAGGAAGGGACTGCATCGCGGGTGCTGCCGTCCGTCGCGGGCGTCGGCTCGGTCGGCACTTCAGGCAATAAGTTCCGGGAGGATCTGGAGCCTATGGCAGCGAAGATGATCGCGTACAACGAGGACGCGCGACGCGGCCTCGAGCGCGGCATGAACCAGCTTGCCGACGTCGTCAAGGTAACCCTCGGCCCGAAGGGCCGGAACGTGGTTCTCGAGAAGAAGTGGGGAGCCCCCACGATCACCAACGATGGCGTGTCCATCGCCAAGGAGATCGAGCTCGAGGACCCGTGGGAGAAGATCGGCGCCGAGCTTGTCAAGGAAGTAGCCAAGAAGACCGACGACGTGGCCGGCGACGGCACCACGACGGCGACCGTGCTCGCCCAGGCGCTGGTCCGCGAGGGCCTGCGCAACGTGGCGGCGGGCGCCAACCCGATGTCGCTCAAGCGCGGCATCGAGGCGGCGGTCGAGCGGGTGAGCGAGGAGCTCTCCAAGCTGGCCAAGGACGTGGAGACCAAGGAGCAGATCGCTTCGACGGCCTCCATCTCCGCCGGGGACACCGCCATCGGCGAGATGATCGCCGAGGCGATGGACAAGGTCGGCAAGGAAGGCGTCATCACCGTCGAGGAGAGCAACACCTTCGGCCTCGAGCTCGAGCTCACCGAGGGCATGCGGTTCGACAAGGGATACATCTCGCACTACTTCGCGACCGACATGGAGCGGATGGAGGCGGTGCTCGAGAACCCCTACATCCTCGTGATCAACTCGAAGGTGAGCGCCAACAAGGACATGCTGCCGCTGCTCGACAAGGTGGTCCAGTCGGGTAAGCCGCTGGTCATCATCGCCGAGGACGTGGACGGCGAGGCGCTCGCGACCCTGGTGGTCAACAAGATCCGCGGCCTGTTCAAGTCCGTCGCCGTGAAGGCGCCAGGATTTGGCGACCGGCGCAAGGCCATGCTCGGTGACATCGCCATCCTGACCGGCGGCGAGGTCATCAGCGAGGAGCTCGGCCTGAAGCTGGAGACCACGGACCTGGACCGGCTGGGCACGGCGGACAAGGTCGTGGTCACCAAAGACGAGACCACGATCGTCGGCGGCGGCGGCGACGCCGACGCGATCGCCGGCCGGACGAACCAGATCAGGGCCGAGATCGAGGCCACCGACTCCGACTACGACCGCGAGAAGCTCGAGGAGCGGCTCGCCAAGCTGGCTGGCGGCGTCGCCGTCATCAAGGCCGGCGCGGCGACGGAGGTCGAGCTCAAGGAGCGCAAGCACCGGATCGAGGACGCGGTGCGCAACGCCAAGGCCGCCGTCGAGGAGGGCGTCGTCGCCGGTGGCGGCGTGGCCCTGCTCCAGGCGGGCAAGAACGCGTTCAAGAAGCTCGAACTGCCAGGCGACGAGGCGACCGGCGCGGCGATCGTGCGCCGTGCGCTCGAGGAGCCGCTGAAGCAGATCGCGGTGAACGCGGGCCTCGAGGGCGGCGTGGTGGCCGAGAAGGTGCGCTCGCTCGAGCCGAGCCACGGCCTGGACGCGGCGACCGGCGAGTACGTCGACATGTTCAAGGCCGGGATCATCGATCCGACCAAGGTGACGCGCTCGGCGCTGCAGAACGCGGCGTCCATCGCGGCGCTGTTCCTTACCACCGAGGCCGTCATCGCCGAGAAGCCGGAGAAGGAGAAGGCCCCGGCCGCTCCCGGCGGCGGCGACATGGACTTCTAGCCAGTCGGCTAGGTCCTCCCCGGTGCGGTTCGCCGATTCTGGCGATCCGGCTCGGTGTGTGCCAGGCGGCGGCTCCGGCTTCGGCCGGGGCCGCCGCTTTGCTCGTCCTTGTTAACTTTGTAAGCTCCGGGTTTTACTTGGGTCACGCGTGCCGACTCCCCATCTAGGGATTAAGGGTGGATCATCGTTTTCATGAATCAGCCGAGGATGGAGCCGACGCAGACGCGCGATCCGATGGTGCCCCAGCCCACGGCGTCACCTGAGTCTGTGACCGAGCCGCCCGAGGCCGAGCCGCCTGAAGCCGAGCCGTCCGTAGCCGAGCCGCCCGAAGCCGAGCCGCCCGAAGCCGAGTCGCCTGCCTCGTCGGCCGAGGCCGAGCCTGAGCCATCCGGGTCCGAGTCGCCGGACGCCGCCGCACCGCAGGCCGAGCCTGCCGAGTCCGACGTGCGTGCGGCCCAGCAAGAGGCCGGCGGGCCGGCCACGGGCGGTCACGCGAGTGCCGCGGCGAGTACCGCGGCGAGTGGCGCGGCGAGTGCCGCCGCCCGCCATACGTCGGCGTTCGCACGCGGTGTGGTCGAGCTGATCGGCCGATACAAGCTCGAGACCATCGCCGTGCTCCTGCTCGGCGTCGGCGGCGCGGTGTACCCGCCGGTGTGGCTTCTGGGCGCGCTCGTCGCGCTGCCGTCCAAGGCGTGGGACCTGCGGGACAAGTGGACGGGGCTGGTGGCACCTGTGCTGCTTGTGATAGTAAGCACCGTGCTGATCGTGGTCGTCGGAGGAAAGCACCCTACGCTCGCCTCTTACGCGTTCGAGGCGTGGCTAGGCGCAGGCCGGGTCAGCAGGATCGCCGCCGTGCTCGGCGCCGGATACTTGTTCTGGCGGCTGCGCCGCGGCCGACGGGAACCAAAGCAGCCACCGTGGGACGTGCCGCACCGTCTAGGATGATTCGCGAAGCACCGCCGATTCTTCTAGAACGCACCACGCGGCGCGAACGAGCAGGCATTGGCCCGGTGTTTGCTGGGGCAGGAGAGGGTATGTTCGGCAGGCGGCCGCGCTTGCCCGGCGTGTTCTGCCCTGCCCAGGCAGTCCCATCTGAGCGTGCGCACCGATCCCGGGCGACTAGCCTGGAGGGCGCGTCGCATGCTCGGTGCCGCTAAGTATTCAGTGTAATGCCCGGTTGATTCTCTTC
>JASIBM010000010.1 GCA_030045175.1 Streptosporangiaceae bacterium
CCGCGGGCAAGCAGGTCTATGGCCCGGTCGGGATACCTCCTGATCTGATCGGCGAGCCTGGCATTGAACGCGTCCGGCCCTAGGAGGGCGCGCTGGTCCGTGTCAGGTGCCAGCTGACCGTGCACTAGCTGCCTTTCGACCGCACGCATCCGCGCCGTCAGCCCGCCTTCGGCGTAGCTGCCGAAGATGCTGCGGCCCTCGAGCGCGCGGAACCTGTCGTAGACGTCCTTGGCGATCCTGAGCTGCGGTTGCGTCAAGAGGGGGAGGCCGGTGACTGGTGGCCGCTCGGGCGCGGCAGCCCGAGTCGCCGCCGTCCCGCGTGGCAGGGACGTGTCGTCGTGACCGGGTGCGGCGGCTTTGGCTGGTGCGGCGTCCTGGTGCGGCGCGTGACGATCGGCGGCTGGCGCGGCGTCCTGGTGCGGCGCGTGACGATCGGCGGCTGGCGCCGGGTCGTGGCCGCCTGGCAGGCTCGGCGATCCCGCCTGCCGCGACAGCTCACTCGGCTGATCGCGCCCCGCGGGGGCTAGCTCTAGGTGCTTCAGCCTCGGTGGCTGCGGCTTGCGCTCGCCGTCGACGTGATAAGGCGAGGACGGATGCCCGAACGGCAGGCGCTCCAGGCGCTGCCTGAAGTCGGCGAGCGATCCCGGCGTCGGCCGGCTAGCCGGCTGGCGGGGCGGCTCGGTGCGGGTCTCGGCAGGGATCGTGCTTGACTCGGCGGCAGCCGCGGGCTCGGCGGGCGCCGTGGGCCGGGATGCTGGGTCCGTATCATGCTCGGACCGGTCCCTGGCAGGTGCTTCGCCGGCGCCAGCGAGGTCGCCAGCTCGCTCAGAAACTCGCTCAGACCCGGTGATCGCTGCGCCCCATGCGCCCTCGAACGACCGGGCGGCGCTGCCGCCATCGGCTGGACCGGCGCCATCGGCTGGACCGGCACCGTCGGCTGGACCGGCACCGTCGGCTGGACCGGCGCCATCGGCTAGACCGGCGCCATCGGCTGGACCGGCGCCATCGGTGCCGTAGAGGCCGCCGATGCCGTCGGCTGCTTCGGCGAGCCCAGCGTCCGTGCCGCCGGTGAAGGGCAGGACGCCCCTGGTCGCCTCGGCGGCCGTCGTGCCCGAGCTGATCGCGGCGAAGCTGGCTGTGGGCCACGCGTCCGTGACGTCCTGCGCCGGCCTGGTGCGCTGGGAGTCCGGGACGTCCAGCGTTCCGTCGTATGCCGCGAGATCGTCGCGCGGCGGCCCCGCGGCGTGCCTGCCGCTGCCGTTGCCTGCCTGGAGCGGTTGCTGCACTCGCTCGATGAGCCGGGTCAGGTCCAAGGTGGCCTCGCGCGGGTCGAGCTGGCTGGATATATCCAGCTTGTCCCACCGGTCCTGGTGCCCTGACATGGTGCGTTCTCCCCGCGCTTTCGGCTTGTGGTCATCGTAGTCCCGGTTCGAACGACGACGGCCCGGTCTGCCGAACGCCCGGCGTGCCCGCGCCCGGGGCCGAACGCCCGGCGTGCCCGCGCCCGGGCCGGCCGCCTTGCGCCTGCGCCCGGCCTATGCCCGGTGGATCCTCGCTGCGAATAGCTCGCGCAGGCTGACCACGCCGCAGACCTTGCGGCCTTCCACCACGGGGAGGTGGCGGAAGCCGTTGAGCATCATCAGCTGAGCCGCGTCCTCGGCCGAGCTGTCCGGGTCGGCCGACGACGGATCGGGTGTCATCCACTCGGAGACCGTGGCGCTGGTCAGGTCCCCGCCCGACGCCGCGGCTCGCATTACGTCGCGCTCGGTGACGATGCCAGCCAGGAATGTGCCCTGCATGACGACGGCCGAGCCGACCCTCGCCCTGACCATCTCCGCGGCCGCCGCAGCGATCGACGAGCTGGGCGCGACGGTTACCACGTTCGGGTTCATCAGCTCCCTGAGCACTACCATGTCGCCTCCCGCCTAGACCTGCATCGAGTTAGCCGCTCTCGCCGATCTCGTCAAGATCCGGGTCGAGGTGCGGCGCGGAAGGCCGGGCGAGCTCTTCGGACAACTGGCGCCACAGCGAGCCAGCCCAGCTCGATATCTCAGGCCATCGCTGCCAGAAGACCTGCAAGGCTACCTCGTCGAATCCGGCATGGGCCTGTTCTGGGGTCACCGCATGGGTGATCTCCTCTAGGTCATGAACTAGCCCAAGAAATCGGTCGGCGTGATCATTCATACGCGTCTCCACTGCTCGCGAGCCCGGAAGCGGGACGGACATGCGTATGGAGCCGACGCTAGCTCAGATCAGCCGTCGGGGTAAGACCCTGCTGCCAGTGTCTCCCGCACGGCCCCAGGCCTGCTGCGGCGTCGCCTAGCCGGCGTTCGGCGGCAGGGCAGGGACGATCTGGCCTCGTGCGTCACCGAGCCCTATCCGCATCCCGTCTGGCCCGGTCGCCGTGGCCGAGATGACCACCTCGTCGCCGTCCTCCAGCCAGCTCCTGGTGCTGCCGTCTGGCAGCTTGAGCGGCTCCTGCCCGGCCCTGGTGATCTCCATCAGCGAGCCGTACTGGTCGGGCCGGGGCCCGCTCACCGTGCCAGAAGCGAACAGGTCGCCGGTTCGCAGCGACGCGCCGTTGACTGTGAGGTGCGCCAGCATCTGCGCCGGGCTCCAGTGCATGGCTGAGTAGGGCGGGCGGGACACCACATGCCCGTTCAGCGTGACCGTGAGCTCGATGTCCAGGCCCCAGTCGCCCGGCTCGGCCAGGTAGCTGACCAGGTCCGTGTCCAGCGATGGCGGCCGGACCCTCGCGTGCTCAAGCGCGGCGAGCGGCAAGATCCACGGCGAGATCGTGGTGCCGAAGGACTTTCCGAGGAACGGCCCGAGCGGCACGTATTCCCAGCCCTGGATGTCTCGTGCGGACCAGTCATTGACCAGGCACACGCCGAACACGTGCTGGGCGATCTGCCCGGCACGCACTCGTTCGCCTAGCACGCTGGGAGTTCCGACCACGAAGCCGAGCTCGGCTTCGAAGTCAAGCCGGGCACAGGTCTGGTAGGCCGGGGCCGTCGCGCCGGCTGGCCGGATCTGGCCGCACGGGCGCTGGATCGGCGTCCCGGACACCACGACGGTGCCTGCCCGCCCGTGGTAGGCGATGGGCAGGTGCCGCCAGTTCGGCGTCAGCGGCTCGGCGTCCGGCCGGAAGAGCCGCCCGACGTTGGTCGCGTGTTGCTCCGACGCGTAGAAGTCCACGTAGTCCGCGACCGTGAACGGCAGGTGCATGCACACGTTCTCGGCCGGGACGAGCAGGTCTTCGATCGCCTGGCGATAGCGTCCTTCGGTCAGCCACGTCGTGATCTCGGCCCTGACCTGCGCCCAGGCGCCGTCGCCTGCGGCGAGGAACTCATCGAGGCAGCCCGACCTGAAGTCGGCAGCCCGCCCGGGCAGCAACCGGTCGGCGGCGGCGGACAGGTCGAGCACGTGATCGCCGATCGCCACCCCGACCCGCCGCATCGCCGGGTGCCTGACGTCGCTGAACGACCCGTAAGGCAGGCTGGCTGGGCCGAACGGATGATCCCGCGGCACGTTCAGCCAGTCCGCGGCGCGCGCTAGTGCCATCGTGACCTCCCCACGTGAAGATAAACCAGGCCCTTAGCCCAACGGCTCGCCGGGCTTACTCAGCAAGCCGAGGCTGATCAAGTCGGTGACCGGGTCATCGATGCTGCACGTGCCGAACGAGGTGAACAGGCCGCGGATCTCGGCGGCGGCGTCCGGGCTGAGCGCGAGGACCGCCCTCGTCACGGCCGCCGGGTCACGCTCGGCGAGAACGCCGCAGATCTCACCGGCGTCGCCACCAGCGAGGCCGATGTCGGTAGCCAGCAGCGCGTTCAGGAAGCCGTGGTGCTCGAACCCGGTGCTCGCGTCGGTATGCCGGACCGCATGGTGCAGCCCGGCGGTGCACTTGAACGGGATCCTGCGTTCAGCGAGCTCGGCCAGGCAGGCGGCGAGCGTGGCCTCGTCGGGGAACGCCTCCTTGGTCGTCCCGCCGGTGCGTAGCTTGGGCCGGTAGCCTCGCTCGTCGACCATCGCGAGCAGCTGCCCGCCGCCCGGTGCCGCGATGGCGGTGAGCGGCACCTCGATGTAGCCGGTGGCCGCCGCGAGCGGCGCGGCGTCCAGCTCGGCCGCGACCTCGGCGATCGCCTGGCCAGGCTCGGTGCCCCTGGCGGCGGGGACCTCGATGGCGCGCAGCCGCAGCCTCGGGTCAGCGGCCACGGCGTCGGTCGCCGCGGCCACGGCGGCAGCGCCGCCCGTGACGACGAGCGCCAGGTCGATCCATCCGGCCTTGGCGGCGGTGAGCGCGATTCGCAGCTCACCCAGCCTGGTCTCTGGGCACACGAACGGCCCGGCGAGCTCGCCGTACCAGGCGCTCGCGTGCCGCGGGTGCGCGGCGACTGCCTTGGGCATCGGCAAGTTGCCTGGCGGAAATAGCGAGGCATCGTCCAGCAATCCGCGCAGCAGCTGGTGAGTCGGCGAGCTCGAGTCGCCCCCCGGTCGAGTGGTCATGGTGCGCACTGCCTCATTCTGTAGCCCCCGCGCGTCGAAAGGAACCATCACCAACATCAACTCGGCACTGATCGGGTTCGAGCCTGGCCGCCGCCTCGAAGATCGACTCGCTGCGCAAGCGGGCTTCGTAAGCCCGCTTGCCGCCGCGAGCACCGAACAGCCGCTTGGTCAGGATCAGGTAGAGCACCAGCGCCAGGTTGAGCAGGAAGAGGATGATCCTGGTCGCGGTGACCCTGCCGGTGAGCTCGTAGATCTCGTACGGCAGGCCGACCGCCGTGACCACCGCGGCGAAGTACTCGCCCCAGCGCTTGTGCAGCCACAGCCCGACGCCTTCGATGAGCTCGACGACCGCGAAGGCGCCGAGTCCGGCGGCGAGCTCATCGAGCCGCGCGTGGCTGACGTGCAGCGCGCTGCGGAACAACCCGACAATGCTCGAATGGTCGATGTTGTATCCAAGCTGGCGAAATAGATCCCGGAAAATAGGAAGCTCGTGACTGAATGCCTGCTGCAGCGTCTGCTGAGATTCTCCGAACCGGTATACACCATATGCAAGTCCGCCAAAAATAAGAAAGCGGATGAAGCGTTCGATCGCAAACAAGCGCAGGATGATCTCGCTGCGTATCTCCTTGCCTCGTCGCACCACGGGCGCGTGCCCTGCCGGCCCGGATCCCTGGGCCGGCCCGGCCACGTACGTACCACATCGCACGCATTGCCACAGTTCGCCGCCTGCCGTCTTGGCATGCACCCGCGCCCTGATCGCAGGCTCGTCCGGAGCGTAGGTGACGTGCCCCGCCCGGCTGCACCGGTACAGGTTCCAATCCATGCGTGCAGCCTACGACAACCGGTGCTGGTGGCCCTCTTCCAGACAATTCCTGCCGCTGGCGAATTCGGCGTCCGGGCGTGATTCTTAGCTCAGGGCGAAACTGTTGTCTGTGAGCAGCGGAATACTAGCCTGGTCGCCGCCATCGATCACAATGCCGTCGGTCAGCGTGAGCACGCGGTCGCTGGCCAGCGAGAGCACGTCGGCGTCGCCCCCGAGCACGAGGATCGCGGTATCGCCCCGCAACAAGGCGACGGCGGAGGCGAGAACGGTTCTGTCCCTGGGGCCAAGCTGATCGAGCAGGCCGTCGATGAGCAGTAGCTTCGGCTGGTGCACGCAGGCCGCCGCGAGCCATGCCTTCCTCGCGATGAGCTCGGGCGCCGAGCGAAGCTCGACGTCGGCCCACGGGGACAAGCCCAGCCTGTCGATGATCGCCGCGACCAGCAGGTGCCGATCTTGATCTGGTTGCCCGGCCAGCCTGGCGGCGTGCTCGACGTGTCGCCTGATCCGGACGGCTGGCAGTATCCTGGCGCCCCGCCTGGCTATCCCCACCTGACGCCTGGCCGCGGCGCGGCCACGGGTCGTGCGCATGTCGTGCCCGAGGACCGCGAGGTGGCCGTAGGCCGGCGCGACCCTGCCGGACAGCAACGCGACCAGCGTGGCGCGGGCCGCGGCCTGGGGTGCCACGATGGCCAGCGTCGCGGTGCCTACATCAGACTGGGTGAGCCTGAAACTCGCCAGCCGAATCGTCCATGCGCGCCCGTACTGCACGCCGACGCCGGCGCAGACCACCGGGACGATGGCCGCTGCGGCGTGACCGGACCGCATAGCCCCCCCGGATTTCGCCTCGGTCACGTGCCCCCAACAAGGAAATATAACTGCTCGTAAACAAGCATGTCCAAAGGTGATCGGCGCGCACGCGCCCGTAGGCGAACGGGAACCCTGCGCGGTCGAGCCTCAGGCGAGCCGAGCGCGAGCGACGAGGGAAGGCGGTGCCTCAGGGGCGCCCGTAGGCGAGCGGGTAAGAGAGTACCTTGTGGCTGTGCCCAAGGCGATGGGGCTGCCCTTCGATCCGATCGAGCGAGCGGCGGCTATCTGGGAGCGCAGGTTCGGTGACTCCAGGGCGATGGCGGCCGTCACGTCTGTCATGCGCGTGCACCAGATCCTGCTCGGCGAGCTCGACGCGCTGCTGCGGCCGTTCGGCCTGACCTTTGCCAGGTATGAGGCGCTGGTGCTGCTCACCTTCAGCCGGACCGGCGCCCTGCCGCTCCGGCTGATCGGTGAGCGGCTGATGGTCCACCCGACCAGCGTGACCAACACGATCAACCGGCTTGAGCGCTCAGAGTTCGTCGTGCGGCGGCCCAATCCGCAGGACAAGCGCGGGACTCTCGCCGAGATCACGCCGACGGGCCGCGCTGTAGTGCGGCGCGCGACCAGCGACCTGATGGCCGCGGGATTCGGCATGCGCGACTACGGCACCCAAGAGCTTGAGACGCTGTTCAGCCTGCTCCGCAGCCTGCGGGTGTCGTCCGGGGACTTCGCCGAGCCTGCCGGCGGCTCACCCGATGGTACGGGGCTGCCAGGTTAGCCCGCCGTCGTCGGTTGTGAAGATCTCTCCTAGCTGTGCGTTGGCGGGCACGGCGACTCCCTGCAGCGTCGTTGTCATGCCGATGTAGCTGAAGCCGCCGGCCGGCCCGCCCGTCACGCGGGCGCGACGCCAGCTCCGCTGGTTGGTCGAGTAGTAGATGCCGGTGCTCGTGGCCAGCACGAGCGTGCCTGTCGTTGGGGCGACGGCCAGGGAAGTCGGCGTGCCAGATTCGGTTACCGTGCCCTGCCGTTGCCACGTCAGGCCCTGGTCGCCGGACTGGTACAGCGTCAGCGAGCCAGCCGGTCGCGCTGCGCCCGGCGTGCCGCAAACCAGGAAGAGGCTCGGTGAGTCTGGTGCGAGCAGCCACGGCCCGAACTGGCCGCCCCGCAGGCAGGCCGGCACCGAGGGCGAGGCGTTGGATACCGCGTGCCAGGCACCCCCGCTGACCGGCCCGGCGTACAGCAATCCCTTGGTCATCAGGTAGCCGTACTGCGGGGTGAGCTGAAGGCCGCCTGGCGCCTCGGCGATCCCCGTCGAGGTACCAGGCACGAGGTGCCAGCGGTTGGACTGAGCAGGCGCGGACATCAGTGCCAGGCTCGTGCAGTTCGCCGCGTACCGCTTGCCTGAGCCACGGCAGCCGTAGGCAACCACGGCGAACGCGCGCCCGCCGACGGCGGCCAGGTCGATCACCCGGCCGGGCATCTTGACCTGCTGCCAGGTCAGGCCGCCGTCGTGGGTGGCGAAGAGCTGGGGGCCGTAGGTCCAGCCGTTCGAAGGATCAGCGAACCTGACCTGGCTGATGCCGGTCGCGCCATCCGGCGGACCCGCGGGCGGCGCGCCGACCTTGTACCAGGTCTGGCCGTAATTGGGAGTTCCTGCCAGCGCGGTGCACCGGCCCGGCGAGCAACTGGCCTGGCCGACGACGGCGCCGACGACGTTGCCGGTGCCCGTTCCCACGAACGTGACCGACGTCGGCATGAGGCCGGGCGCGGGCGGATGCGTCGGACCGGTGGTGCCAAGCGGGGCGGCGCCTGCCTGCGAAGCGGGCGGGGTGGGGGTCGCCGATCTCGTGCTCGGGGTGCCGGTGCCTGCGCTGCTCGGGTGGATGCTCGGGCTGGTGGTCCGGCCGGCGACGACCCGCTGCGGGCTGCCATGGCCGGGCAGTAGCCCGGCGGCGAGTTGAGGAAGCGTGGCGGCAGCGGCGATGACGACCGCGACGCCTGCCATGGTGCTGATCGCCTTGGCCGCCTTGCGCCTGCGGGCGGCGCGGTGAACCCGGCCGAACGCCCCTGGCGGCGCCTGCAGCAACTCGACGTCGGTGCTCAGCCAGTCGTCGATCGGGTCGCGAGGCTCACTCATGCGACATCCCCCATCGCGGCCTTGAGCTTGGCGCGGGCGTGATGCAGGTCGGCCTTGATCGTTCCCTCCGGGCGGCCCAGCATCGCCGCGACCTCCTTGACTCCGAATCCCGCGTAGTAGTGCAGCAGGAACGTGCTACGTAGCCTCGGCGGGAGGCCCTCGATCAGGGCGCGCACGTCGACGTCCTGAGATGGCTGCCAGGAAGGCTCATGCGGGACCGTGGCGGTGATGGTCCGGATCGCCCGCCGCTCCCTGCCGGTCTTGCGCCAGTGGTCCCTGACCAGGTTCGTGGCGATCATGTACAGGTAGCTCTGCGGGTTGTCAAGGCCAGACCAGCGCGCGAGCAGCCTGGTGAATGCCTCAGAGGCGATCTCATGCGCGGTTTCATCGTCGTCCACGAGCCTGCGCACCCAGCCAGCTAGCCGAGGGTAACAAGCGTTGAATAGTTCCTCGGCTGCCGCGCGGTCGCTGGTGCGGAGCCTGGCCACGGCGCTCCCTTGCCTGGCCGCCGGCAACTCCGGCAAAGGCCACGTCGCCTGCACGGTCACTACGTCGCTGGCAGCGATTGCGCAACCCGCGTCGGTAGCGAGATATCGCATTTGTTCTACCACACATTCGGTGCCGCTGGGTCTGGCCGGTTGAGCAGGGCCTGGGCGAGTGCGCCCGCTCTGGGAGCTGACGCTTACTGTGACGACGCACCCCGCCATCCGGTTGCGACCGCCCAGCGTCAAGATCACGGACTCCCGTTGCAAAATTCTGCGGACGGGAGTCCGCGATCATGAGATCGCGGAGCGTGGCAGGCCCAGCGTGGGGCCCCTGCTGCTGGGACACCAACGTGGGGCACTTGCTGGGGGTCGGGCCGGGCGGGTCAGGCGGGCCGGGGCGGGGCCGGGCGTGCGCGGCGGCCAGAGTGGCTGGCTGGCTGGGTGGTTGGCTGGAGTGGCTGGTGGAGTGGCTGGCTGGGGGAGCGGTGCATAGACTGAGGTGGGCTTGTTAGTAGGACGTCCTACTAAATGAGCCGAGCGTGAGCGGAGGCTCTCATGGGCGATCCAGCAGGCCAGGTGCCGGCCGACCACGGGCGGGAGCGCTGGCAGCGCAGGTACGACGCCTCGCGGGTCAGGGATGCCGACTTCACCACGCTGTCTGGCCTGGTGGTGGACCCGGTCTACGGGCCGCCTGAGGGCTCGGTGGTGCCCGGCTTCGAGCGGATCGGCTGGCCCGGCGAGTTCCCGTTCACCCGTGGCCTGTACCCGGCCGGCTACCGCGGCAGGACGTGGACGATCAGGCAGTTCTCTGGCTTCGGCAACGCCGTGCAGACCAATCAGCGGTACAAGATGCTGCTCCAGGCGGGCGGCGGCGGCCTGTCCGTGGCGTTCGACATGCCCACCTTGATGGGCCGGGACTCCGACGACCCGCGTTCGCTCGGCGAGGTGGGTCACTGCGGCGTCGCGATCGACTCGGCCGCCGACATGGACGTGCTGTTCGGCGGCATCCCGCTGGCCGACGTCACCACGTCGATGACGATCAGCGGCCCCGCCGTCCCGGTGTTCTGCATGTACCTGGCGGCCGCCCGGCGGCAGGGCGCCGACATAGCCAAGCTGAACGGCACCTTGCAGACGGACATATTCAAGGAGTACATCGCGCAGAAGGAGTGGCTCTTCCCGCCCGAGCCGCACCTGCGCCTGATCGGCGACCTGATGGAGTACTGCGCCGCCGAGATTCCTGACTACAAGCCGCTGTCGGTGTCCGGGTACCACATCAGGGAGGCCGGGTCGACGGCCGCGCAGGAGCTGGCGTTCACGCTGGCCGACGGGTTCGGCTACGCCGAGCTTGGGCTCTCCCGCGGCCTGGACATCGACGTGTTCGGCCCCGGCCTGTCGTTCTTCTTCGACTCCCACATCGACTTCTTCGAGGAGATAGCCAAGTTCCGGGCCGCCCGCCGCATCTGGGCCCGCTGGATGCGCGACGTGTACGGCGCGAAGACCGAGCGCGCGCAGTGGCTGCGGTTCCACACCCAGACGGCCGGCGTGTCGCTGACCGCCCAGCAACCGGACAACAACGTGGTCAGGACCGCGGTCGAGGCCCTGGCGGCGGTGCTCGGCGGCACGAACTCGCTGCACACGAACGCGCTCGACGAGGTGCTGGCGCTGCCGAGCGAGAAGGCCGCCGAGATCGCGCTCCGCACCCAGCAGGTGATCATGGACGAGACCGGGGTGGTGAACGTCGCCGACCCGCTCGGCGGGTCCTGGTACGTCGAGGCGCTGACCGACCGGCTCGAGGCGCAGGCCGAGGAGATATTCGCCAAGATCCGTTCGCTCAGCCCGGACGGCTCGATGACCGGCGGCATCCTGCGGGGGATCGAGGAGGGCTGGTTCATGGCTGAGATCGCTGAGGCATCTT
>JASIBM010000640.1 GCA_030045175.1 Streptosporangiaceae bacterium
GTGATGCCCTTGAAGTCCGGTGCAGGCCCGCAGTCGACAAGCGCGGTGGCGTTCGGGTTGCACTTGGTCAGCGAGGTAGCCCGCACGCCGGTGAGCGCGTTGAGCTGACCGCGCAGCCTGGCCGAGCCCTGCAGCGCGGTGGAGTAGCTCGGCACGTCGCGCTCCAGGCCCTGGAACGCGTTGAACGCGATCGCCACAGCCATCACGATCAGCACCGCTCCGCCCGCGAACCGGACTTGCGGCGCGTGCCGGCGCAGCGCCCGCACCCGCCCGGATAGCTGCCCGCCGGCCAGGGCGACGGCAAGCAGCGGTATCGCGGTGCCGACCGCGAACGCGGCCGTGACGAAGACAGCCGTCAGCCCGACCCGGTGCGTCGCGCCGACCACCGTGATCGCGGCGAGCACCGGCCCGGCGCACGGGACATATACCAGCCCGAGCGCAAGCCCAAGCACGAACCCGCCGCCGCGGCCGCTCGGCCGCCGGATCGCAAGCCTGGAGAACGGCCGTTCGAGCAGGACACCAAGCGGCGGGATCAGGTAACCGAGGCCGACGATGATCAGCAGCGCGATCCCGGCGTCGCGGAGCGAGTCCTGCGGCAGGTGCAGCAGCGAGATGATCTCTGAGCCTGCCAGGACCAGGACGCTGAAGCTGAGCGCCAGGCCAGCGACGACGGCCACCGGGCGGGCCAGGCTGACCCTCGGCGGGGCCGGGCCGGCCTTCGGCGGGGCCAGGACGGCCGTCGGCTGGGCATCACCGGCCGTCGGCAGGGCAGCATCCGCCTGCTGGGCGGCGGCATTCGATCCGGTAGCCCCCGCGACAAGCACGACAGGGAGCACCGGCAGGATGCACGGCGAGATGCCGGCCAGAAAGCCAGCGACCACCCCGATGAGCACGAGCCCGATCATGCGGCAACCCTCGCCTTCCAGCCTCTGGCCTGCACATCAGTAATTCGTCGCCGCCACAGCCGCGGATTGGCCTGGAACGGTCAGCGATCAGGCCGTCGCGACCGGCCGCCCGGTTGCCGTCTCCCACAGCGCTGCCATTCCATGGGAATGGCCCGTGGCCAGCAGTTCGCCGCCCGGGCTGAAGGCGACGGCGAGCACGGCGCTGGCATAGTGCCCGCCCAGTGTCCGGACCAGGCGCCCGCGTGCCACGTCCCACAGGCACGCGCCGCCGACGCTGTACCCGGCGGCGAGCAGCAACGCACGAGGGCTGAACGCGAGCGCGAAGACGCTCACGTCGACCGCGCCGCGCTTGGCAAAGGCCGACATCTGCGTCGCCGTCCTCGGGTCCCACAGGCGGACACCGCCATCGCCATCGCCGGTGGCGAGCACCGAGCTGTCGGGTGTGAACGCGACGGTGAACACCTCTGCCTGGCCCCACATGGGCAGCGCCGCCAGCGGGTCGCCGCCGCCGGTCCACAGGTACGTGCGGCCGTTGCCGTCGCCGGCCGCGAGCATCGACCCGTCCGGGCTGAAGGCGACCGAGCAGACGCCTTGCGACTGCGGGTTCGTCAGCACCCGGGTTAGCTGCGCTCTGCCAGCCAGCCCCGTGCCAGGTAGCACGGTGCCAGGTAGCCCAGTGCCAGCCAGCCCAGTGCCAGGTAGCCCCGTGCCAGGTAGCCCCGTGCCAGGTAGCACCGTGGCGACCTGCCAGAGATAGACGTTCCCGTTCTCATCGCCCGCGGCGAGCATGGAGCCGTCCGGGCTGAACGCCACCGAGTTGACGCTGGCCGAATCGGGGTCGGTCAAGGTAGCGACCAGGCGCCGTTCCCTCGGCGCCCAGATCCTGGTGCTGCCGTCCGTGCAGGCGACGGCCAGCAGCGAGCCATCCGGACTGTAGCTGATCGCCTCGACCGGGCGGCTGGCCGGCTCGGAGCCGGCCAGTCCTGCCGTGATGTCCCCGGCGAAGCGAGGGGTCGCCGCGTCGCACAGGAACGCGTTGCCGCCCGAGTCACCGATGGCCAGCGTCGTACCGTCCGGGCTGAACGCGAGCGCGGTGACGTCGGTGCCCGCAGGCTCAGGTTCGGCGGGCGGCCCGGCAGCCGCCCACGCCTGCTGCCTCGCACCCGTCCCGCCGACCGCTACGGTCGGCAGGTCATGGCGAGCGCCGGCGGGCGCGGGCACGACAGGCGGAGCTACCACCGGGCCAGAAACGGTCTGCCCGGCCTGCCCCGCCTGCCCCGCCTGCGGGAGCCTCGGGCCAGGGATGAGGCCAGGGCGGGCGTTGTACGGCGTCACCCCGAGCGCCGCCCGCAGCGCCTCGGCGAAGTCGCCGCACGTCGGGTACCTGTCGTCCGGCCGCTTGGCCATGGCCCTGGAGAAGACCCCATCGACCGCGGCCGGGAGCCCTGGTAGCTGCCTGCGCGGCGACGGCGGGGGCTCGGACAGGTGGGCCCAGATCACGGCCAGCCCCTGATCGCGCTCGAACGGCGCCCGGCCGGCCAGCAACTCGAACGCTACGCACGCAAGCGCGTACTGGTCCGTCCGCCCGTCGGTCTCGTGGCCCTGGATCTGCTCGGGCGCGATGTAGCCGGGCGTGCCGAGGAACAACCCGGTGCCGGTCAGCGCTGCCGACGACACGCCCTTGCTCAGCCCGAAATCCGACAGGTACACGTGATCAGGCCGGTCGGGCCGCTCGTGGACCAGGATGTTGGCGGGCTTGACGTCCCTGTGCACCAGGCCTGCCGCGTGCGCGGCGTCCAGGGCCGACGCGACCGACGAGATGATCGCCGCAACCTGGTAAGCCGGCAGCGACTCCTCGTCGGCCAGGAGCGTCCGCGCGTCACGACCGGGCACCAGGCGCATCACGATGAACAGCAGGCCGTCGGCTTCCCCGGCGTCGTACACGGGAACGATGTGCGGGTCATCGACCGCCGCCGCGGCCCGCGCCTCGCGGATGAACCGCCTGCGGAACGCCTGGTCGGCGGCGAGCGCCGGCGCCATGATCTTCAGCGCCACCTTACGGCCAAGGCGCTCGTCGACGGCGCGGAACACCACGGCCATCCCGCCCGCGCCGATCTGTTCCTCAAGGAGGTACCCGGCCACTCGCCGGCCGGGGCCGAACCCGGCGAGCAGGCCAGCGGTCGCCTCAGGAACGCTCTCGCCCACGATGCCTCTAGTTGCCGATGAAGACGCGCTCGGGAGCGATGAGCACGGCGGCGCGCCTATCCTGCGCCATTACCCGGTCATATTCATCGAAGTCCGCATGCGTGCCGCCGGCGGCGGTGAAGATCTCGCGCAGCAGCAGCCGGAGCCGCTCGGGGCCGATGCCCTCCATCGGGTCGTCCGGCCCGGCGATCTGGACCGGCCCCTCGACGCCGGCCCACTGCCAGCCAGCCCGCAGCACCACCGACGCCCTGGGCCTGGCGCGCAGGTGGGAGAGCTTGCGGGCGCTGCCGTGAATGACGGCGGCGACGGTGCGCTCTGCCGTGATCGGATGGTCGAGCACGCCGACGTTGACGACTGAGGGCCGCATGCGCCCGTCGGGGCCGAGCACGGTCAGGACCGCCAGGCCATGCTCTCGCGGCACCATCGCCTCGAAGTCGGCCAGACTGGCCACGTCATCCTCCCTGGGATCTGCGGCGGCGTTACATCTGCACGCGCTTGCTCGACGGATCATAGAGCGGGCGCAGCGACGCCACGGCCGGGTACACCGCGTCGCCGATCTGCACCGTCCAGTCGGCATTATCCAGGTACGCCCGGTCGATCGGCTCGCCGGCGTCGATCATCGCCAGGCCAACCGCGCCTGCGAGGGTAAAGCCGTAGGAGGCGGAACGGACATACCCAACGGGCCGCCCGTTGCGCCTGACGATCTCCGCGTGGAAGAGCAGCGCCTGCGGATCGGATACAAGCACCTGAACCAGCCTGCGGGTCAGCGGCCCCCTCGCCTTCTGGGCGAGCACCGCCTCCCTGCCGATGAAGCCACCGGGCTTGTCCAGGGCCACGGCGAAGCCGAGGCCCGCCTCGAGCACGGTGTCGGTGTTGTCGATGTCGTGCCCGTAGTCGCGGTATCCCTTCTCCATCCGCAGGCTGGCCAGCGCCTTGAGCCCGGCGTGCCGCAGCCCGATCGGCTCGCCGGCCCGCACCAGCCGGTCATAGACGTGCGTCGCCTGCTCAGCGGGAACGTGCAGCTCGTACCCGAGCTCGCCAAGGTAGGTGATCCTGATGCACAGCGCCCTGGCGAAGCCGATCGCGATCTCCCGCGCCGCGCGGAACCCGAACGCCTCGTTCGACATGTCCGTGTCTGTCACCGCGGACATCAGCTCGCGCGAGCGCGGGCCCTGGATGTTGATCTGCCCGTACGCCCCGGTCACGTCCGTGACGAACGCGTGGGCGTCGTCGAAGTTCCTGCGCATCCACGTGAGCGCGTGCCGGTGCGCGGTGTCCGATGCGACCACGAAGAACCTGTCCTCGTCGAGCTTGGTGACGGTCAGGTCGGCCTCGATCTTGCCCGCCTCGTTCAGCCACTGCGTGTAGGTGATCCGGCCGGGCTCGCCGTTGACGTGGTTGGCCGAGATGCGGTCGAGCTCGCGCCCTGAGTCCCTGCCCTGCACGTCGAACCTCGCCATGAACGACATGTCCATCAAGATCACGCCGGTGCGCGCGGCGTGGTGCTCCGCGGCCCAGTAGTCGTACCAGGGCTGACGTCCCCACGACAGCGGCGAGCTGACCGGCTCGACTCCCTCGGGGGCGTACCAGTCCGCCCCCTCCCACCCGCTGACATCACGGAAGAAGGCGCGCCTGGCCACCAGCCTGTCGTGGATGGGCGACAGCTTGGCGCCGCGGGCGGTGCGCATCGACCGGTTCGGGTAGTGCGTCGCGTACACCATGCCGAGCGACTCGACCGTCCTGGTCGCCCGGTACTCGGGGTTGCCCTGGTAGGCGTGCAGCCGGTCGATGTTCATCGCGGTGACGTCGACGTCGGGACTGCCGTTCAGGATCCAGTGCGCGAGGACCCTGCCGATGCCGCCGCCGGTCAGGATGCCGATCGAGTTGAGCCCGGCCGCGACGAAGTAGTTCTTGAGCTCGGGCGCCTCGCCCACGACCGGCAGCAGGTCGGGGGTGAAGCTCTCCGGGCCGCAGAAGAATTTCTTGATCCCGGCCTGGCCGGTGACCGGCACCCTGGCCATCGTGGCTTCCAGGAACGGCGCCATCCGGTCCCAGTCCGGCGGCAGCTCACCGAAGGAGAAGTCCGCCGGGATGCCCTCGACCCGCCAGGGCGCGCAGACCGGCTCGAACATGCCGAGCATCAGGCCGCCGCCCTCCTCGCGGTAGTAGCCGTACGAGGCCGGGTCCTCAAGGACTGGCCAGTCCGGGTCCACGCCTTCGATCGGCTCGGTGAGCAGGTAGTAGTGCTCGGCGGCCTGGAGCGGGATGGACACCCCGGCGAGCGCGCCGAGCTGGCGCGCCCACATCCCCGCGCAGTTCACCACGAACTCGGCCTCGACGTCGCCGCGATCGGTCCGCACGCCGGTGACCACGCCTGCCTTGGTCAAGAACCCGGTGACTGGCACGCCCTCGACGATCGTGACGCCCTTCATCCGGGCGCCCCTGGCCATCGACATGGTCACGTCGACCGGGTTGACCCGGCCGTCACCCGGAATGTAAAAACCTGCCAGCACGTCGTCGGTCCTGGCCAGCGGCCACATCGTCGCGACCTCGCCAGGTGAGATCTCGTGCACCTCGACGCCGAGGAACCGGTTGAACGCGGCGACCCTGCGGTACTCCTCAAGCCGCCCCGGCTCAATCGCGAGCTCGATCAGGCCCACCTGCTTGAGCCCGGTCGAAAGGCCGGTCTCCGCTTCCAGCCGCGAGTACAGGTCCCTGGTGTACTGGCGCAGCTCGGTGGAAGTCTGCGAGGTCGACCCGAACGTCGCGATCAGGCCGGCCGCGTGCCAGGTCGTGCCCGAGGTGAGCCGGTCCCGCTCGAGCAGCAGCACGTCCTGGCAGCCCATCAGCGCCAGGTGGTAGGCCACCGAGGTGCCGATCACTCCG
The DNA here is from genome assembly GCA_030045175.1 of Streptosporangiaceae bacterium. Classification (GTDB taxonomy): domain Bacteria; phylum Actinomycetota; class Actinomycetes; order Streptosporangiales; family Streptosporangiaceae; genus Chersky-822. The sequence continues at coordinate 5,997 of JASIBM010000640.1, forward strand.
CCGCCCACCACCACGACCCGCGCCCGCGAAGGCAAGTCGCCAGTTACACCCACCGCCGCCGTCCCGCTCAGCCGCGGGTCAGCTTGCGGTAGGTGACCCGATGTGGCCTGGCGGCCTCGGCGCCTAGCCGGTCGATCTTGTTCTTCTCGTAGGCATCGAAGTTCCCCTCGAACCAGAACCAGCTCGACCCGCCCTCCCAGGCCAGGATGTGGGTCGCGATCCGGTCGAGGAACCACCGGTCGTGGCTGGTGATGACCGCGCACCCAGGGAACTCGAGCAGCGCGTTCTCCAGCGAGGACAGCGTCTCGACGTCCAGGTCGTTGGTCGGCTCGTCGAGCAGCA
>JASIBM010000641.1 GCA_030045175.1 Streptosporangiaceae bacterium
AAAGACGCGCCGACGATCGCGTCGGCCAGGCAGACCAGCGCGATGTCGCGCGTGGTCCCGCGGTCGACCGTTCGCCAAAACGAACGCATGTTCATTATGCTTAACCAAGCCCGTGCAGTTCGTCAAGTCGAACGAAACGACGCTTGGAGCGAACGCGTGACGAGCACCGCGAGCCAAGGGGCGCGGCGCCGCGCTAGATTGCGTGGGGTGCTGGGATCATCCCCCCGGGCCGGCATTGCGGGGGGTTCTGGGGGGTCGCCCCCCCGGGTTGGCACTGCGGGGGGGTCTGGGGGTCGCCCCCCCGGGGCCAGCACTGAGCAGCGGGGTGTGCGACGCAGGCGGGATGGGCGGGCTAGGGAGCGCGTTAAAGGCGCCCGGAGGCGAGTGGGATGACACTGAGCTCTGAACCCGGGGGCAGGACTAGCGCTCCCGCCCTGATCTCCGTGATCGCCGCGGCGATCCGGCGCGAGCGCGACCGGGCCGGGCTTTCGCTTACCGAGCTCGCTCGGCGGGCCGGCCTCGCCAAGTCCACCCTGTCCCAGCTCGAGTCCGGGGTCGGCAATCCGAGCGTGGAAACGCTGTGGGCGATTGGCGTCGCGCTCGGCATCCCGTTCAGCCGGCTCGTTGACGCGCCGAGACCTGGCGTTCGTGTGATTCGGGCGGGAGAGGGATTTGTTATGTATTCCGAACGGGCCAACTACGCGGCGACCTTGCTCGCGGCGTGCCCGCCTGCCGCGCGGCGAGACCTTTACCGGGTGCGAGCGCAGCCGGGCGAGCCTCGGCTTTCCGATCCGCACACACCCGGAACCACGGAGCACGTGGTGCTCGGCGCGGGCCGGGCGACGGTCGGCCCGGTCGGCCAGCCGGCCGAGCTCGGCCCTGGTGACTACGTCAGCTACCCAGGCGACGAGCCGCACATCTTCAGTGCGCTCGAGCCCGACACGACCGCCGTGATGCTCATCGAGTACGTCTGATTACCAGGCAGGCGCGCCGACGCTCAGCGGCATAATCGCGGACGCTCTGTCACACGGATAACTTGGCTCACTCACGTCACAACCATTGATCGTTTTCGCCTAATGAATGGCGGATTGGTCCGATCCTTCCGGGTCAATGGCACATTCATCAGGGCGATGGGCGCAGTGGCGGACGCGGCATAAGGGGCAATAGCCGCAAAGCGGGCGGCTCCGCTGGAGCGCCGGCAGCGGGGCGGTTGCGCTGGCGCGGCGAGCAAGGGGCGGTTGCGCAGGCGCGGCGCAGTGGGCAGTGGGCAGCGGGCGGCGGCTGGCCGCTCAGCCCTTACTCGTCGTCCCCGTGAACGTGATGCTCCGAGTGCCGACGCTTCCGCCGTTGGAACCGATGATCAAGGACGTCCCGCCGCCCGAGCCAAGCGTGGCGACGGGAAATGTGTAGCCGGGGTTGGCGAACGTCGCGCCAAGCGATCCGTTCCACTCCCCGGCCGCGCCGCTGGCGACCGGGGTGAACGATCCGGTGACCGACCTGAGCAGGGACGAGGCCTTGTAACTCTTCCCGCCCAGGGTCAGCGTCGCCGTCGCGCACTTCACGGTGCCCCGAAAGACGTAACCGCCGCTCGCGGGACTGCTGACGAAGCAACTGCCCTTGATGGCGACGACGAGCGCGAGATGCTGGGAACTGAACGGCAATTGCACAGACCCGACGAGCTGAGCCGCTGCCCGTCCGGCGGGAATCGGATAGCTGACGCGTTCCTGCACGGAGACCGCGTCGAGCGTGCCCGTGGCGTTGTCCACGATGCCAGGGCTGTTGGCGGGCAGGCTGAACGAGGTCGTGAAGCTCAGCGAGAACGTCGACGGATTGGACGCACTGCCCGTCGACACTCCCCCGGTGACCGTGAACGACGTGAAGTGGTACTTCACGGAAATGGCCGGAACTCCGCCGCTGGTAGTCGCCGACGACACGGCCGCCGTCGACACTGCGAACGCGACGATCCCGGCCCCGGCCAGGATGGCGATGGCCCGGCTCGTCGATCCCAGTTTCCTCATCGCTGCACTCCCAACCGGCCCATGGCTCACGCTAGGAACCGGCGGAGCTGAAACGGCCGCGCGATTATGTTACCATTGTCCACACTAATTCGGCCAAAAGGACTGCCGCCTTTGGCTAGTACATCCGTGGCTCAGCCTGGCCCGGGTCGCCGGCTCGTCGGCACCGAGCGGGCGCTGTACGATTTCAGCCGGCTCAGCCCGCTTAACCTGGTCGTGCTGGTTCGCCTGGATGGGCCAGCCCTGGATGATCTGCTCCCGCAGGCCCTCGCCGCGGCGCAGGCGCGCCATCCGCTGTTGCGCGCCAGCATCTGCGACCAGCGATCGGGACCCCGCTTCGCCGTCCGGCCCGCCGACGACGTGAACCCCGTCGCGCTCCGTTTCGTGAGCGCGCCGATGGCCGTGCTCACGGTCGTCGAATCGGAGCTGCGCACGCCGTTCGACGTGGGTACCGGGCCGCTGGCCAGGCTGACCTGCATACGCGACGTGGGCGCGGCAGGCGACCTGGTGCTCACGCTGCACCACGCGATCGCCGACGGGGCCTCGGCTGCGAACCTGGTGCACGAACTGCTCGGCTGGTGCGGAGCCAGGCTGGCCGGTGACGACCCGCCCTCGCCGCTGCCGCCAGCAGGCGAGCGAGATGAACTGCCCCCGCCGCTGACCGAGGTGCTGCCAGCCACGTCGCGCGGCCTGCGCGGCCTGCGCGCGGCGCTCGCGCTGGCGGCCAGGCAGGGCCGCGACGAGCTCACCTACCGGCTCGGCAACCCGCGCCGCCCGGTGCCGCCGCCGGGGGAAGCCAGCACCATGGCGCTGCGCCTGGACCGTAACGCGACCACGTCCCTGGTGGCACGGGCCAGGCGGAGCAGGCTCACGATGACGAGCGTGCTGTGCGCCGCGTTGCTGTGGGAGGCGAGCGCCACCTTGTACCGGTCGCGGCCGGCGACGATGCGGGCCGTGGTCTGGGTGGACTTGCGGCGGCACCTTAGCCCGCCCGTGCCAGCCACGACGCTGGCCTGTTACGTCTCGATGCTCCGGTTCGTGATCAAGGTCGACCCGCGCGAAGGGTTCGCGCCACTGGCGCGGGCGGTACAACGGCGAGTCGAGCGGGCGGCCCGCCGCGGGGACCGGATGTCCGCAGCCGCCACCAGCGCCGCCCTGGCACGCGTCGCCACCCGGTTCCCGATCGGCAGGCTCGGGACGACCGCGCTCAGCTACTCGCCGGCGCCGGCGATCGGCCCGCGCTACGGGCCGGTCGCGGTGCGCGACGTGCAAGGGTTCGTCTCCAACATCAGGCTCGGCGCAGAACTAGCCGCCTCCGCCGGGGTGAGTGCCGGCGAGTTGTGGTGCAACGTGCTCTACCTGGACTCCGACATCGACCAGGCAACCGCAGCCGCCGCGGCGGACGGCCTGCTGGCCACGCTGCGCCAGTTCGCGCAGGGACCGGCCGAGCCGCCCGCGCAGCGGGCGACGACCATGATCGCGGACGATTCTCAGCTAGCACAGCTGACTAACGACCACGATCATGGTCATGGGGCGGCCGGCCGGCCGGACGGACCAGCCAAATCGCGGCACAACGAGTCGCGGCACAACGAGTCGCGGGGAACCGGCTCGTGACCGAGCAGGCCGCGAGCGTGCGCGAGCTCATCGCCAGGCAACTCGGCCGGGCCGCCGTCGCGCCCGCCGATCGGCTGATCGAGGACCTGGACGCCGAGTCGATCGACCTCGTGACCATCGTCGCCGTGCTCGAGGAGACCTACGAGGTGCACGTCGACGAGGAACGGCTGCCCGCACTCCAGACGGTCGCCGACCTGACCGCCGAGATCGCCCGCCTCACCGGCGGGAGCTGAGTGCGATGCCCACCCACCCCGGGCAATCGCTCTCGTCCGTGGCCGAACTGCTCGCCCGCGGCGCCCGCGACCATCCCGGCCGGCCCGCGATCATCGTGGCCGGCCGGACCTGGTCCTACGCCGAACTCGCCGACGGCGCCCACGCGGTCGCCCGCGGCCTGCGACGCCGCGGCGTGGGCGCCGGTGACCGCGTCCTGCTCGCCCTGCCGAACGGCGCGGAGTTCTTCCTCGCGTTCTTCGGCACCCTGATCGCGGGCGGCGTGGCCGTGCCCGTGTTCCCTCGCGCTGTCCCCGAGCGCCTCGGCTCACTCGCCCGCCTGGCGGCCGCCAGCGTGATCGTGGTGCCCGACCCGCCGCCAAGCTCCGGGGAGTTCCCCTTGCTGACCCCGGCCGGCCTCGCGAGCGCGGGAGCATCGGCCGCGCCCCACGCCGCGCCTCACGCCGCGCCTCACGACGCCGCCCGCGACACCGGGTCAGGCGACCAGGATCACCCCTGCTACATCCAGTACACCTCAGGCAGCACCGCCGATCCCAGGGGGGCCTTGATCACCCACCAGAACGTGCTCGCCAACATCGACCAGATGACCGAGGCGATGGACATCACCGCCGATGACGTCTTCGTGAGCTGGCTGCCGACCCACCACGACATGGGCCTGACGCTCATGGCGCTGACGCCGCTGCGCCTGGGCGCCAGGCTCGTCCTGCTGCCAACCGACCTGCGCGACGTGGCTGGCTGGCTGCGGGCGATCGAGTCGCATCGCGGCACGTTCACGGCGGGACCCGACTTCGCCTACCGCCTGTGCCTGCGGAACGTGCGTCATCGATCCGGCTTCGACCTATCCAGCCTGAAGGCCTGCATGAACGCGTCGGAACCCGTTAGGAAGGAAACGCTGACCGGCTTCGAGGCCGCGTTTGGCCTTCGGCACGTGATGATGGCCGGATACGGCCTGGCGGAAGCCACCTTGTCGGTCACGTGCACGCCCCGGGGCCAGCCCATCGACGTCGACGAGCGGGGCCTGGTTTGCCTCGGCCGGCCGATGCCGGGCACGACCGTCGCGATCGCCGGCCCGGACGGCGCGCTGCCCGCCGGGCAATCGGGCGAGATCGTCGTGGCCGGGCCGTCCACCTGCGCGGGGTATCACCAGAACCCGGCCGCGAGCGCGGCGCTCGCCTGGCGGGACGGGTACGTCAGGACCGGCGACCTCGGCTATCTCGACCAGGCAGGCCGGCTCTACTTCGTCGCCAGGTGCAAGGAAGTGATCAACCTGGCCGGCCGGACGATCTACCCGCAGGAGGTGGAGTCGCTGGCCGACGGCGTCGGCGCGGTCAGGATCAGCGCCGCGATCGGGATCGACCGCGGCGGCGTCGAGGGCGAGCAACTGCACGTGTTCGCCGAGGTGCGCCGCGCCGAGGCCGCCACCGCGGCCGAGCTCGCTGCCATCGCCAATCGGATCGCCGGGGCCATCCACGACGCCCTGGGCGTGCGGCCGAGAAGCACGATCTTGCTCCGGCCAAGGAGCATTCCCATGACCAGTAACGGGAAGATTCAACGGGCCGTCCTGCGAGCTGCCGTCACAAGGCGGCTGATGCCGGCGGCTGGGGATGTCGTGTTCCCGCTACCTGTCAGCCCTGTACCGCAGCGGTGATCGACCGCACCCGGGGGACCGCCACGACGACCGCGGCGAGCAGCGCAAGCCCTAGCACGGCGCCGAAAGCCCCCGTGAGGACCGCCGAGCCTGCGCCGATGCCGGCCGTGGTCCCGGCCAGCCCGATCGCCAGGCCAGCGGCAGCGAGGACATCCGCCCAGGATCGGCGGCCCTGTTCCCGCTGGCCTGCCATCGCCGCGATGGCCCCGAACAGGCAGGTGGTGCCGACCGCGACGAACGTCACGTGATCCACAGCGAACGGCAGCCACCCCGGGATCATCGCCGCGGTCACGTACCGCCGCTGGCCGACCTCGAAGATCAGGTGGGCGACCAGGCCGACGTCGACGGCCAGGGCGACCGCGCCGGTCACCAGCCAGGCCCGGCCGGCCATTGGACTCGGCGGCCCCGTGTTCAGCAGCACCGGGCCGACCCGGACGGCGAAGACCATGATGCCGCCGAGCTCGAGCGGAACGTTGGCCTCCACCAACGCCAGATCCCGCGTGAGCACGCCGGCGATAAGCGCGGTCGCCGCGAGCACGAGCGCGCCCACCTGGACCAGGCCCGCCGTAGTCGGTGCCCCGCCCGCTTCGCGCATCTTGCCTGCCCGCTCGCCGCTCGCCCACTCGAGCACCGACGTGGCAGCAAGGACCACGAAGGGAACGGAGAGGGTCGCCGAGTGCGCGGAGATGAGGCTGGCTGCCGCCGCCGCGTTGCCAGTGGCGGCGGCACCGGCTGCGAGCGCGCCAAGCGCCGATCCCGCCACGAGCACGACGAGCGCCGCCCCCATGCCAATGCCCGCCACCGTCCACGGCGCCCGGCCCTCCGCCTGGGCTTCCACCCGGCCCCGC
>JASIBM010000642.1 GCA_030045175.1 Streptosporangiaceae bacterium
TGGCATGCTCTTAGAGCACTAATACCATCACAGACCACTGGGCATATGGGGGTGTTCCATGGGCCAAGGTCATCAGTCGCACGCGGCGTCGGCGACAGTCGTGAGCGACGCGGACGATGCGTTACTTCCGTCAGTGCTGACCGCGCAGGTCGGCACGGCCCTTAGCCCGCGGCCTAGGCACGGTGAGTTCCCCGCCGTGCCGGCCGAGGCAGCGAGCGCTCGCAGCTTCGTTCGCCGTGCCCTGGCGGGGTGCGCGAATGCCGACGACGCGGCGCTGCTCACCAGCGAGCTGTTCACGAATTCTGTCGTGCACAGCCGGTCGGGCCTTCGCGCGGGGGAGGGGCGGGGGTCGGTCCATATCCTGGTGTGCCATCGCTGTCCTGGACTGGCCCGCGTCACCGTCATCGACGACGGCGCGGCGAGCGCGCCGACGGTGCGCCGGGCCGACCGGCTGTGCACCACCGGCCGGGGCCTGCTGCTGGTGGAAGAGCTCGCTGCCCGCTGGGGGCACGCCGGGGGCGAGCACGGCCGGGCGGTCTGGTTCGAGCTGGACTGCCCCCGGCAGCAGGCAGGCCCCGGCGCCGTCGCGGCTGACCAGGTCCAACCCGATCCCGAGCAGGAAGGCGCGTATCGATGACGAGCACCGGCGCTGGCAGTGGCGCCGCGGTGACGCTGCCGTGGCAGGTCCGGGTGCTGGCGGCCTTAGCCGAGTTCCCCGAGGGGGCGCCGATCGCGCGCCTGACCCGGCCGCTGGCCGATGGCCGGCGTCACTACGACTCGGTCTACCGGGGCATCTACCGGGCGCTGCGCGCGTTCGAGAGCAGCGGGCACGTGCAGCGAGCAGGCCACCTGCGCTGCCTGCCGCTGGGCTGGGGCCAGGACGTGCCGGCGCTCGGCGCCTACCGCCCGGCCGACCTGTGGCGGATCACCGCCAAGGGAACCGACTACCTCGCCACCTGGCAACAGACTGGGTGATCGCCCAGGTCTCGCCACCGGCCGCTGCGGTCAGTTGATATCGAACTCGTTGCCTTCCGGGTCCTTCATTCCGACCGCGTAGAAGTTCCCTTCGTCGGACAATGCGCCAGTGATGGTGGCGCCCAGGCCGGCCAGGCGGCTGGCCTCCGCATCGACTCGCTTCCTGCGAGTCCCGATCGGGTCCGTCCACTCGCCACCGGCGCGGATGTCGAGGTGCAGCCGGTTCTTGACCGACTTGGCATCCGGGACGGCATGGAACCAGATGCTCGGCCCGTGGCCCTCCGGGTCGCTGATCCTGTCCGCCCCGTCGGCCAGTTCCTCCTCGGGCACCCCCAGTTCGCGGTAGAAGTCGTTCCAGGCAGCGAATCCAGCCGGGGCCGGCGCGAGCTCATAGCCCAGCGCGGCGGCCCAGAACCGGGCCAGCCGGTCCGGGTCGGCGCAGTCGATGACCAGCTGAAAGCGGACAGGCACCGTTTCCTCCCCAGGCCGCTAGGGGTTCAAGCTCTTTAGTGCCGGGCCGTGGGCTCGCGGGTTCCGTGCTCGCGGGCCTCGGACATGCCGCGGTTCGCGAGGGCGTCGGCCCGCTCGTTACCTGGGTTGCCCGCGTGACCCTTGACCCAGTGCCAGCTCACGTCGTGGCGCGCCACGGCGGCGTCGAGTCGCTGCCATAGGTCGGCGTTCTTCACTGCTTTCTTGCCTGCGGTCAGCCAGCCGTTGCGCTTCCATCTCGGCAGCCACGAGGTGACCCCGTTGCGAAGGTAGGAACTGTCGGTATGTACCCGCACGGTTGACGGGCGGGTGAGGCTCTCAAGCGCCTGGATCGCTGCCATCAGCTCCATCCGGTTGTTCGTCGTGCCGGATGCCTCGCCGCCGCATATCTCCTTGGTGTGCGAGCCGTACGTGAGCACCGCGCCCCAGCCGCCCGGACCCGGGTTGCCGCTGCACGCGCCGTCGGTGTAGATCTCGACCGGCCCGGCGTTGCCCACGGTGGTCACGCCGGCGACGCGACAGCCGCGGGCGGTGCCAGCGGCGCGAGCTGCTCGGCGAGCGGCTCGAGGATGGCGGGCGAGGCGCCGAGCGGCAAGCCGATGATCGCGAGGTCGGCGCCGGCCTCCCGGTAGCCGGCGGCGGCCTGGACGGCCGCGCCGATGTCGTCGGCGGTGTCGAGCCTGACGTTGACCGAGCAGGTGATCTCACCAGGGTCGCGACCGAGGCGGGCGCAATGCTCGAGCAGGACGCCTTTCAGGTCCAGCCAGTCCCGCGGGTCCTGGGTGATCGCGTTCCACTGCTGCGCCCAGCGCGCCGTGGTGCGCAGCGTCCTGGTCTTGCCGCGGCCACCGATCACGATCGGCGGATGCGGGCGCTGCACCGCCTTCGGCTCGCAGCGTGCGTCGGTGAGCTTCACGTACTTGCCTTCAAAGGTCGTCGTGGTCTGGCTCAGCAGCTTGACGACAGCCTCCACGCCCTCGTCGAACCGGTCGAATCGCTCCCGCAGCGGCGGCAGCTCGATCCCGTAGGCGTCGCACTCAACCTGGTTCCATCCGGCGCCGACGCCGAGCTCGAGGCGGCCGTCCGCGATGATGTCGACCGTCGCCGCCATGTTGGCCAGGACTGCCGGGTGCCGGTAGATCATGCCGCTGACCTGGCAACCTATCCTGATCCGGCTGGTCGCATCCGCCAGCGCGGCGAGCATCGTCCAGCCCTCGAGGTTCGGTCCTGCCAGGTCACCTGTCAGCGGGTAGAAGTGATCCCAGTTCCAAGCCGATTCGAAGAGCTCGATCTGATCGGCCGCCAGCCAGACGTCACGCATCTGCGCCCAGGTCTGGTGCTCCGGCCTCGTCTTGATGGCAAACCGCATAGCGGCAACTCCCAGGTAAAGCGGCGACAGTACGGCAGCGGCCTCCGGGCGTGCGCCCGGTTAAGTAAACCAGGTAGGCCCGGTCGCGACGACCGCGGGCAAGGCGTCAGACCCCGGCGGGGAGCCCCGCGAGGGCCTCGGATATCGCCGCGTCTGTCAGTTCGAGGTCATGCATCGCGCCCGATAGGTAATCCTCGTATGCCTGCAGGTCGAGCAGCCCGTGGCCGCATAGCGCCGTCAGGATGACCTTCTCCTCGCCGCTCTCCTTGCAGCGCAGCGCCTCCTCGATGCAGGCGGCGACGGCGTGCGTGGGCTCCGGCGCCGGCACGATCCCCTCCGTCCTTGCGAACCGCAGCCCGGCCGCGAAGCACTCCGACTGCGGCTTGGCGACTGCTTCGATCAGGCCCAGCTCATAGATGTGCGAGAGCAAAGGCGACATTCCGTGATAACGCAAGCCCCCGGCGTGAATCGGGTCTGGTATGAACTCGTGCCCGAGGGTGTGCATCTTCAGCAGCGGGGTGAACCCGGCTGTGTCCCCGAAGTCGTACGCGTAGGTGCCGCGGGTGAACGACGGGCACGCCGCGGGCTCGACGGCCCTGATGACCGGGTTCATCCGCCCGGCCAGCTTCTCCCGCAGGAACGGGAACGCGAGGCCCCCGAAGTTCGAGCCGCCTCCGGTGCAGCCCACGATGACGTCCGGGGTGTCGCCGGCCTCCGCGAGTTGCCTGATGGCCTCTTCGCCGATGATGGTCTGGTGCATCAGCACGTGGTTGAGCACGCTGCCGAGCGAGTACCTGGTATCGGCGTTGC
>JASIBM010000643.1 GCA_030045175.1 Streptosporangiaceae bacterium
TGCGGCTTGTACATCGGCACCCGGATCAGCGCGGACCTATTGTTGTGGCCCCAGCAGACATGAGCCGGGGCCTCGCCGCCGGCGCCCGCGATGCGCTCGGCGCCGCCCCAGAGCCGCTTGTAGGAGTTGACCCACTGATTGCACACCGCGGTGATCTCGGCGGCGTGGGTGAGCAGGCCGGCGATGAACGACCGTCCGACCTTGGAGAGCTGGTAGTCGGCGCCCGGCTCGTGGAACACGTTCTGGTCGCCCTCGAACAGCGACATGTGCGTGTGCATGCCAGAGCCCGGATAGTCGGTGAACGGCTTGGGCATGAACGTCGCGTAGACGCCCTGCTCGAGCGCGACCTCCTTCATGGCGACCCGGAACGACATGATGTTGTCGGCCGTGCTCAGCGCGTCGGCGTAGCGCAGGTCGATCTCCTGCTGGCCGGGGGCTCCCTCGTGGTGGCTGAACTCCACCGAGATGCCCATCGCCTCGAGCATCTCGATCGCCGCCTTGCGGAAGTCATGGGCGACGCTGTGCGGCGTGTGGTCGAAGTACCCGCCCTGATCGATCGGCCGGGGCTTGGCCCCGCCCTCAGGCCGCTCCCTGAGCAGGAAGAACTCGATCTCAGGGTGGGTGTAGAAGGTGAACCCGAGTCGGCCGGCCCTGGCGAGCGCCCGCTTGAGCACGTACCTAGGGTCGGCGTGCGACGGCGAGCCGTCTGGCAGCAGGATGTCGCAGAACATCCGGCCCACGCCGGCCGGGTCGTCGCGCAGCGGCATGAGCTGGAACGTCGACGGGTCGGGCTTGGCGATCATGTCGGCCTCGTGCACCCGGGCGAAACCCTCGATCGCCGAGCCGTCGAACCCGATGCCCTCGGCGAACGCTCCCTCTAGCTCCGCGGGGGCAACCGCGACGGACTTGAGGTACCCGAGCACGTCGGTGAACCAGAGCCGCACGAACCGGATGTTCCGTTCCTCGAGCGTGCGCAGCACGAACTCTTCCTGCCTGTCCACGTGGGCAAGTCTGCCCGCCCTGTGTTTCGGGCGAGTTACGTTTCCCGCCGGACCGCCTGCGGTGCCTAGCACGCGTCCGGGCGTAGCGCCCTAAGCTGAATGCCGTGCCACAACTTCGGATCGCGCTCGCTCAGGTCAACTCGACGGTCGGTGACCTAGCGGCCAATGGCGCCGCGGTGCTCGAGTGGACGGCCAAGGCGGCTGCCGCCGGAGCCAGGCTCGTGGTCTTCCCTGAGATGATGCTGACCGGGTACCCGGTGGAGGACCTCGCGCTGCGCGCCTCGTTCGTGCGGGCCTCGATCGAGGCCGTGCACGAGACCGCGCGGCGCCTGGCCGGCACCGGGCTCGGCGACATCGCGGTCGTGGTCGGCTACCTCGACCAGCGGGCCGGCCTGGCGCCCAGGGTGGGCGTGCCGGCCGGCTCACCGCTGGACGGCGCTGCCGTGCTGCACGGCGGCTCGGTGATTGTCACGTCGGCCAAGCATCACCTGCCCAACTACGGCGTGTTCGATGAGTACCGGATCTTCGTATCCGGCGACATCGTGCCGGTCTTGCGGATGACCACAGGGACCGGACCCGGCGCGCAGGTGGACGTCGCCGTGGCGATCTGCGAGGACCTGTGGCAGGAAGGCGGGCCGGTGGCCGTCGCCAGGCAGGCGCGCGCCGGGCTGATCGTCGTGCCGAACGCCTCGCCATACGAGCGCGGCAAGGCCGGCCAGCGGCTCGCGCTCTGCCGGCGCCGCGCCGCCGAGGCCGGCGCCGCGCTCGCCTACGTCAACATGATCGGTGGCCAGGACGAGCTCGTGTTCGACGGCGACTCGATCGTGGTCGACGCGGCCGGCGCCGTGCTCGCTCGCGGCCCGCAGTTCGCGCAGGCCCTGATCGTGGCCGACGTGGAACTGCCCGCGGCCGCGGACGAGCTACCGCTGGGCGACGTCCTGGCGGACGCGCTGGACGGCACCAAGATGACGATCCGCCGGGTGGAGGTACCAGGCGGCTCGTCCGCCGGCCTGGCCGGCGACGCCCTGGCAGCGGGAGCGGGCGAGGCAGCCGCCCGCGGGCCGGCCGGATCGGACACCGCCACTGACGACCTGGCCGTGCGGCCGGCCCCAGGGAGCCCGGCCTGGCCGCGGATGTCCGATCCGGAAGAGTTGTACTCCGCGCTGGTCACCGGCGTGCGCGACTACGTCAGGAAGAACAGGTTCCGCTCGGTGATCCTCGCCTTGTCGGGCGGGATCGATTCCGCGCTGACCGCCACCATCGCCGCCGACGCGATCGGCCCCGGCCAGGTGCACGTCGTTCTCATGCCCAGCCAGTACTCATCGGAGCATTCGGTCGCCGACGCCGAGGACCTGGTCAAACGGCAGGGGCTGCAGGCCAGGACGATACCGATCGCCCCCATCCTGGCAGCGTTCGACGCCGACCTGAACCTGACCGGCCTGGCCGAGGAGAACCTCCAGGCCAGGGTTCGCGGCATGATCTTGATGTCGCTGTCGAACGCTGAAGGCCACCTGGTGCTCACGACGGGCAACAAGAGCGAGCTCGCGACCGGCTATTCCACGCTCTACGGCGACTCCGCCGGAGGGTTCGCCCCTATCAAGGATGTCCCCAAGACGATGGTCTGGGAGCTGGCTAGATGGCGCAACGAGCACGCATCCTCCGCCGGCGCCGAGCCGCCGATACCGGAGAACTCGATAGCAAAGCCACCCAGCGCGGAACTGCGCCCCGGCCAGCTCGACTCGGACTCGCTGCCCGACTACGCCGTTCTCGACCCGCTGCTCGACGACTACGTGGAACGCGACATGGGCGCCACCGAGCTGATCGCGGCCGGGCACGATCCGGCGCAGGTCGAGCGCGTCATCGCGCTGGTCGACCGGGCCGAGTACAAGCGCCGCCAGTACCCGCCCGGGCCCAAGATCTCCGCCAAGAACTTCGGTCGCGACCGGCGGCTGCCGATCACCAACCGGTGGCGCGAGCCGTTCGGCTGATAACTACGCGATAACGACCCGCGGTCGGCATGGCATCGGACGCCGGCAAAGCCTGATACTTGGACAGTCCTCGTGACTCAATAGGTCACCCCAGGTGACGTAGTTTAGCCCGAATATCCGGAAATCCGGTTCTGGAGCCTTCCTGCCGCGACGGCGGCGGGCAGGCCAGGAGGCTGGCAGTGACTGGCGAGATACCCCCGGCGGTCGGCGACTTTCCCCCCGGGTCGCAGATAGCCAGCTATCGGATCGAGAAATTGCTCGGCCGGGGCGGCATGGCCGTCGTCTACCGGGCAGCCGACGTGCGCCTGGACCGTCAGGTGGCGCTCAAGGTGCTGAGCCAGGAACTCGGCAGCGACACCGCGTTCCGGCAGCGGTTCATACTCGAGTCACGGTCGGCGGCGGCCGTGGACCACCCGAACGTGATCCCCGTCTTCGAGGCCGGCGAGGCCGACGGCGTGCTGTTCATCGCCATGCGCTACGTGGCCGGGCAGGACGTGCGGGCACTGGTCGAGCGCGAGGGCAGGCTGCCGGCCTCCAGGGTGGTGAACATCATCACCCAGGTCGCCTCGGCGCTCGACGCCGCGCACGCGCACGGCCTGATCCACCGGGACGTCAAGCCCGCGAACATGCTGCTCGGCACCGTCAGCGACGGCCGCACGCCTGACCACGTCTACCTGTCCGACTTCGGCCTCAGCAAGCAATCGCTCGCCACGTCAAGCCTGACCAGCACCGGGCAGTTCCTCGGCACCCTCGACTACATGTCGCCCGAGCAGATCGAGGGCCGGACGGTCGACGGCAGGACCGATCTGTACGCGCTCGGCTGCACCGCGTTCGAGATGCTGGTAGGCGAGCCACCGTTCCGGCGCGAGCAGAACCTCGCCGTGATGTGGGCGCAGATCTCGGCGGCGCCACCGTCGGTGCGGCAGTCACGCCCCGACATTTCTCCCGAGGTCGACAGGGTGCTGGCGAGGGCGCTGGCCAAGTCGCCTGCTGACCGGCAGGCCACGTGCCTTGATTTCGCCCGCGAACTGCGCGACGCGTGCGCGCCGCCGAGGCCGGAGGCGGCCGCCAGCCCCGCCGCCCCGGCAGCACCCGCCAGGCCGCCGACCGAGCTGGCCCGCGTCATTCCCCCGCCGGGCATGCCACCCGTCTCTGGCGCGCCGATAGTCGCGCAGGAGCAGACCGTCACCGAGGCCTCCCCGACCGGCGCGCGCGGCCAGGGGGCTAGCGGTCATCCTGGCTTCGCGGTGACCAGTCCGGGGCCAGCCCCAGCGGCCAGCGCCGTGCCTGTCGCCGGTTCCTTGCCGGCCGCAGGAGGAGCCGGGTTCACCGGCGGTCCGGGGTTTGCCGGCGGTCCGGGGTTTGCCGGCGGTCCGGGATATGCCAGCGGCCCGGGGTATGCCAGCGGTCCCGGGTTCGCCGGAGCTCCCGGCCCTACCGCCCAGATGTATCCCGGCCCGCCCAGCTACCCGCCGGTCCAGCCGCCAAGGCGACGCGGCAGGGCGCTGCCGTTGCTCTTCGGACTCATGGTCATCATCGGCCTGGTCGCCGCGACTCTGGTGGTTCTGCACCTGCGGGGAAAGCACAACAATGCCTCGCCAGGGCGGACCGTGACGATCACGCACACCGCGCCGCCGTCCCATAGCCAGACGGCAACCGGCACCCCCAGCCAGACGACCACGCCACCGCCGCTCAACACCCCGCAGCAGGTGGTCACCGCGTTCTACGACGCGATCAACGCTCACCAGTACCGCCGGGCATATGCGCTGAACGAGTTCGTGCACAGTTCGGCGTTCGCCACCTGGGAGCAGGGTTATGACACCACGCAGCACGTCGACGTGACCTTCGGCGCCACGTCGGGCGACGTCGTCTCGGTCACGCTGACCTCCCTGCACACCGACGGCACCTATCAGTACTACCAGGGCTCGTATACGGTGCAAAACGGAGTTATCGTCTATGCAAGCATCGCCTGCGTCGTCCAGGGCAACTCGACCTGCTAGTGAGCCACCGTTTCCCGCGCGTGTGCGCCTACCGGGACGCGAGCCCGGTCAGCAGCTGATCCACGATGCGCCGGACGTATCCGCGCTCAATCCGGTCCTGGCCGAGCCTGGACCTCGCGAGCACGGCGCCAACGAGCATGTCGACCGACGCCTCGATGTCGATCAGCTCGCGCAACTCACCGGTCGCGACGCCACGGCGGAGCACGCCCCTGACCACGTCGCGGCGCGGCTCGGCGACCGTCTCGACGTAGCGCTGTATCAGCCGCGGGTACCGAGCGCCCTCGCCGAGCAGCAAAGCGGACAGGCGCACGCGCAGCGGGTCGTCCGCCTCCCCGCGCATGACCTCGAGCAAGGCAACCAGGTCTTCCCTGACTGACTTTCCCTTCGGCTCCGGCAGCGGTGCCTCGAGCGCCGCGAGCGCGGCCAGCAGCAGGTCCTCCTTGCCCGGCCAGCGCCGGTAGATCGTGGCCTTGCCAACACCAGCCCTGGACGCAACCTTCTCGATGCACAAGCCCCCCGGCCCCGACTCAGCGAACTCGGCGAGCGCGGCGTCGATGATCGCCCGGTCAGCCTGCTCACTGCGGGGCCGCCCGGCACGACGGCCCGTGTCATGGTCGACCATTGCGGAAGACGTCACTGCGGGATGTCCTTACTAAGTATTTAGTCCTCGACGAGAATCGCTCGATCCGGCCCGGGGGCGACGGCACCGGCTGGCACCACCGGCGTTGCCGGCGTCGCCGGCCTCGCCCGTGCTACCACCCGCGCGCCCGGCATCCAGATGCCGATCAGCACCGCCCCTGTCGCTGCGATTATCCCTGAGACTAGCGTGGTCACGTGCATGGCAGCGACAAACGAATGGTCGCTGTCAACGGCCAGCGCCCGGCCGGCCGGGCCGAGTCGGCTGGCCACCGCTTGCGTGGCCGCCACCGACTGGGTCGCGACCGAGCGGGCGGCGGCGGGAACGGCGCTGAGAGCGGGAGCGAGCCGGCTCCGGTAAGACCGGGCCAGGATCGAGCCGAGCACGGCCACCCCGAGCGCCACCGCGACCTGGCGAGAGGTGTTGGTAATGGCCGAGCCCGCGCCGCCGCGCTCGCGCGGCACGACGGACATCACCGATTCTGTCGCGGTCGGCATCACGATGCCCATGCCGGCGCCCTGGAGCAAGAAGATCACCACGAGCGTGGCGATCGGCGTGGTCGTGGTGAGTGAGTGGTAGCCGATCAGCGCGGCCGTCACGATCACGAGGCCGCACGAGGCCACGACCTTGGGGCCGAACCTGCGGACCAGCCCGGCGCTTCTTGTCGAGGCGACGAGCTGGCCGAGCGCGACCGGGGTCGTGGCCAGGCCCGCGTGCAGCGGGCTGTAGCCCCGGACGTTCTGCAGGTAAAAACTCATGAAGAAGTACACGCCAGCCATCGCGAAAAAATTCAGCGCGATCGCCGCAGCCGCCGCCGACAGCCGCGGGTTGCGGAAGAGCCGCACGTCAAGCGACGGGTGCTCGGTCCGGGTCTCGTGCACGCAGAACGCCACGAGCACCGCGATCCCAGCCGCTACCGGGCCAAGGACGCTGCCATCGAGCCACGATCCCGCGTCCCCGCCCCTGATGATCCCGTACACGAGCAGAACCAGCCCGATGATCGACAACAGCACGCCGACGACGTCGATCCGGCCGGGTGACGGGCTCTTGGACTCGGGGACCACCAGCGTGATCGCGACTACGCCGGCCGCCGTGAGCGGGACGTTGATCAAGAAGACCGATCCCCACCAGAAATGATCGAGCAGCAGCCCGCCGGTGACCGGGCCGATCGCGATCGCCACGCCGACCGCCGACGCCCAGATCCCGATGGCCTTCGGCCGCTCGGCGGGCTCGAAGGTGTTCGTGATGATCGACAACGTCTGTGGCATCACCGCGGCCCCGCCGAAGCCCATCGCCGCCCGCGCGAAGATCAGTTCGCTCGGGGACTGCGCGTACGAGCAGGCCAGCGAGGCAAGCCCGAACAAGGCCATGCCGATCATCAGCATCCGCTTCCTGCCGACCCGGTCACCGATGACCCCGAACGTGAACAGCAGCCCAGCGAACACGAGCGTGTAGGAGTTGATCGCCCACTCGAGCTGACTCTGGCTCGCCCCCAGCCCTACCTTTGGCTCAGATAGCGTCTTCAGCGCGATGTTCAGCACGGTGTTGTCGAGCACGATCGCGATCAGGCTGATGATCAGCACGCTGAGCACGATCCACTTGCGCCGGCCTGACGTCATCTGGGCATGCCCTCCCCCTGAATTATCGATACGGAACGTCATCGTATCGTATTAGCCGGGCCTGCTCCGGCGCTTCCGTCAGCTCCCGCCCCCGTGTCATCATCGAAGCGTCCGGGGACGCCATGGTGGCGCCACGAGACACGGAGGTTCGCATGACCCAGTCAGAAACCACCAAGCCGGGAACCGCCAAGACTGAGGCACTGTACGGCGGCACGAGCACCCGCCGGATCACCGTTCGCGACCTCGCGGCCGCCAAGGCACGGGGCGAGAGGTGGCCGATGCTGACCGCCTACGACGCGCTGACGGCGCGGATATTCGATGACGCCGGGATCCCCGTCCTCCTGGTCGGCGACTCGGCGGCGATGGTCATCTACGGTCACGACAGCACGATCCCGGTCACCGTCGACCAACTGATCAGCCTGGCCGCGGCCGTCGTACGGGGCACCAGCCGCGCGCTGGTGGTGGCGGACCTTCCGTTCGGCTCATACCAGGCATCGGTTCAGACCGCGATGGAAACCGCTATCAGGTTCCTCAAGGAGACCGGCGCGCACGCCATCAAGCTCGAGGGCGGGCACCGGGTGCCTAGGTGCGTCGAGGAGCTCGTCGGCGCGGGGATCCCCGTGATGGGCCACCTCGGCCTGACTCCGCAGTCGGTGCACGCCATCGGCGGCTACCGGGTCCAGGGCCGGGGCGAGGACGGCGACCGGCTGATGCAGGAGGCCAAGGCGCTGCAGGCGGCCGGCGCGTTCGCGGTCGTGCTCGAGTGCGTGCCCGCCGACCTCGCCGCCAAGATCACGGCCTCGCTCAGCATCCCGACCATCGGCATCGGCGCCGGGCCAGACTGCGACGCCCAGGTCCTCGTCTGGCAGGACATGGCCGGCCTGTCACCGACGGTGGCAAAGTTCGCCAAGCGCTACGCCGACGTCGGTGGCCTGCTCAAGCGGGCCGCCACAGCGTTCGCCGACGAGGTCGTTTCCGGGGCATACCCGACACCGGAGTACAGCTACCGCTGACAGTGCCGACCCGGGGGACGACCCCCGGACCCCCGCAGTGCCGACCCGGGGGACGACCCCCGGACCCCCGCAGTGCCGACCCGGGGGACGACCCCCGGACCCCCGCAGTGCTGGCCCGGGAACTACCCCGGGCCAGCGCACGCCCGCTCAGCGGGTCAGCTTGGGCAGCACCTCACGGCCGAACGCGTCGATCCACTCTTCCTGGTTGCGCCCGACGTTGTGCAGGTAGACCCGGTCGATGCCGAGGTCAAGGTAGCGCTGGATGTCGGCCCGGTGCGCGTCGAGATCCGATGTGATCAGCATCCGGCCGGTGAAGTCCTCC
>JASIBM010000644.1 GCA_030045175.1 Streptosporangiaceae bacterium
CCGCGCGCGATCATCGTCGCGTCGAGCGCGAGCACCACGGCGGGCAGGTCGCCAGCGGGGTCGCCGTGCGCGAGCGAGCCGCCGATGGTGCCCCGGTGCCGCACCGCGGGGTCGGCCACCGTGCCCGCGGCCTGCGCGAGCAGGCCGCAGTGCGCGGCGATCAGCGGATCATGCACAACCTGGTAGTGCGTGGTCCGCGCGCCGATGAGCAGCGAGTCGCCGTGGTCGGTGACGCCGCGTATCTCCTCGATGCCGCCGATGTCGACGAGCAGGTCGGGGTGGGCGAAGCCGAGGCGCAGCAGCGGCAGCAGGCTCTGGCCGCCCGCGATGACCTTGGCGTCCTCACCGCCCTCGGCCAGCGCCCGCACCGCCTCGTCGATCGAGTCAGGCTTGACGTAGTCGAACTTGCTCGGGATCATGCCGCACCTCCGTTGCGAGCCGTCTCGATCGCGCGCCATACGCGCTCGGGCGTGCACGGCATCGTGACGTCCCTGACCCCGAACGGGTGGAGCGCGTCCACGATCGCGTTGACCACCGCGGGCGTGGAGGCGATCGTCCCGGCTTCGCCCACGCCCTTGACGCCAAGCCGGTTGTCCGCCGGGCTCTCGGTTCTATCCGTAACATAAGACGGCAGGTCGGCCGCCGAAGGTATCAGGTAATCGGCCAGGGTGGTGGTCGTCAGGTTCCCGGCATCGTCGTAGACCGCTTCCTCGTACAGCGCCTGGCCGATGCCCTGGGTGATTCCGCCGTGCACCTGGCCGTCCACGATCAGCGGGTTGACGACCTTGCCGATGTCGTCGACCGCCACGTACTTCCTGATCGTGACCATGCCGGTCTCGGTGTCCACCTCGACGGCGCACAGGTGGGTGCCGTGCGGGAACGAGAAGTTCGGCGGGTCGAACGTGGCCTCGGAGTCAAGCGATGGCTCCATGCCGTCGGGCAGGTCGTGCGCGATGAACGAGGCGAGCGCGATCTCCTGGATCGTCCGCCCCTGCTCGGGGTCGCCGCGCACGTGGAACCGGCCGGACGTGAACTCCAGGTCGTCCTCGCTGGCCTCCATCATGTGCGCGGCCACCCGCCGGGCCTTGGCGATGACCTTGTCGCACGCGCCGACAAGCGCCATGCCGCCGACCGCCAGCGACCGCGAGCCGTAGGTGTCCATGCCCTTGGCCGCGACCTGCGTGTCGCCGTGCAGCACCCGGATGTCCTCGAAGGGCACCCCGAGCTGGTCGGCCACGATCTGGCTCCAGGCCGTCTCGTGGCCCTGGCCGTGCGCGCTCGAGCCGGTCACGACCTCGACCTTGCCTGTCGGCAGCATCCTGATCGAGGCGTGTTCCCACCCGCCTGCCGCGTAGGCCAGGCTGCCGAGCACGCGGGACGGCGCCAGGCCGCACATCTCGGTGTAGGTGGAGACGCCGATGCCCAGCCGGACGGAGTCGCCCGCGGCGTTGCGTTGTGCCTGCTCGGACCTCAGCGCGTCGTAGCCGAACAGCTCCTTCGCCCGCGCGGTCGCCGCCTCGTAGTTGCCCGAGTCATAGGACAGGCCGGCGATCGTGGTGAACGGGAACTCCTCGTGGGAGATCCAGTTCCGCTCGCGCAGCTCGAGCGGGTCCATGTCCAGCTCGACGGCCAGCTCGTCGAGTATCCGCTCGATCGCGAACGTGGCCTCTGGCCGGCCCGCGCCACGGTAGGCGTCGGTCGGCATCTTGGTGGTGAACACGCCCGTGCACTTGAACGCGTACGCGTCCATCTTGTATATGCCGCAGTACATGAACGCCCCGAGCAACGGCACGCCCGGCGTCACCAGCATCAGGTAGGCGCCCATGTCCGCGAGCAGGTCGACGGAGAGGCCGCGGATCCGGCCGTCGCCGTCCGCGGCGATCTTGATCCGCTGCCACTGGTCGCGGCCGTGGTGCACGGTCATGTTGCCCTCGCTGCGCGACTCGGTCCACTTGACCGGCCGCCCTACCTTGCGCGAGATCAGCACGGCGAGCACTTCCTCGGCGGTCACCTGGAGCTTGGAGCCGAAGCCGCCGCCCACGTCGGGCGCGATCACCCGGATGCTCTGCTCGGGAATGCCGAAGAACGCGGCGATCGCGAACCTGAGCACGTGCGGGATCTGGGTGGCCGACCAGAGCGTCACCTCGTCGCCGACCCAGGCCGAGACCACCGCGCGCGGCTCCATCGCGCACGGGATCAGCCGCTGCTGGCGGTACTCGCGCTCGAGCACGACCGCAGCGCCGGAAAAGGCCGCGTCGATGTCGCCCGCGGTCGGGAACACGAACTCATAGCTCTTGTTGCCTGCCTCGTGCACCTTCGGCGAGCCCTCGGTCAGGGCCGCCTTCATGTCGAGCACGGGTTCGAGCGGCGCGTAGCTGACGTCCACGAGGTCCGCCGCGTCGGCCGCTGTGTACCTGTCGCGGGCGACGACGGCGGCGACCGCCTCGCCGACGTAGCGGACCTCGTCGGTCGCCATCGGCAGGTGCGTCGGGATCACGATGTCCGGCGTGACCGGCCACGCGCACGGCAGGCTGCCCTGCTCGAGGTCGGCGCCGGTGAACACGGCGACCACGCCGGGTAGCTTCGCCGCGGCGGTCACGTCGACGGCGGTGATCTTGGCGTGCGCCTGGTCGCTGCGCTTGAAGGCCATGTGCAACATGCCGGGCAGCGTGATGTTGTCTGTCCAGTTGGTCTGGCCGGTGACGAGCCTGGCGTCTTCCTTGCGCGGGCGGGCCCTGCCGAGCTCGGCCGCAGGCTCAGCGGTCGTTGTCATTGGCCTGCTCCTGCCTGCGCGGCGCGCCGGACGGCGCGGACGATGTTCTCATAACCGGTGCACCGGCAGAGGTTCCCCTCGAGGCCGTCGCGCACCTCTTCTTCTGTCGGGTCCGGGTTGTCCCTGAGCAGGTCGGCCGACGCGAGGATCATCCCCGGGGTGCAGTAGCCGCACTGGAGCGCGTGCTCGGCGTGGAACGCCTGCTGCAGCGGGTGCCACTCGCCATTGGCCAGGCCCTCGATGGTGGTGATCTCGGCGCCGTCGGCCTGGACGGCGAGGACCGAGCAGCTCTTGACCGAGACGCCGTCCATCAGCACCGTGCAGGCGCCGCAGTTTGACGTGTCGCAGCCGATCGGCGTGCCGGTCTTACCAAGCACGTCCCTGAGATAATGGACAAGCAAGAGGCGTGGCTCGACCTGGTCGGCGTAGCTCACGCCGTCCACGGTCACGTTGATCTGCGTCATGCGGCGGCTCCCTCGAAGACTCCTGGTGCACCTGGTGTCAACTTAGAACGTGCCCACCCGGCGCACCAGACCCATTCCCTCGGGAACGGGCGGTCAGCTCACGGGGAGCCGCCGCACCCGCCAGTAGATGCCGTTCCATACCTCGGCGATGGTGAATCGGTCGTCGCCGGCGCCCCAGCCGCCGATCGCGAGGCAGTCGCGGGCGGCCGGGCACGACACGCCAAAGAGCTCGGCGGCTGTCCCGCGAGTCGGACTCCGCTCGATGATCCAGCTAGTGCCGTTCCAGGCCGCTATCAGCGTCAGGTCCTGGCCGGAGGCGAGCTGATAGTAGCCGACAGCCTGGCAGCTGGTCGCTGACCGGCAGGACGCGCCATCCAGGGCGCTCAGCACCGCATTGGCGGGAGCCGGGCTCGGCAGCAGGCGCCAGGAGACGCCGTTCCATATCTCGGTCAGCGTGGCGCCGGTGATTCCTCGCGGGCCGGCTCCCTGCGCGCCGCCGACCGCGACGCAGGTCCTGGCCGCGGGGCAGGACACCCCGGAAAGGGCGTTGCTGGCCCCCGAGTCAATGTCGGCGGCCCGCTGCATCAGCCACCTGGTGCCGTTCCATCTCTCTGCCAGCGCGAAGCCAATATGCGTGGCGCCCGAGTAGGTGCCGACCGCGGTGCAGGCCGCGCCGGACGAGCAGGAGACGGCAGTCAGCACGCTGACCCTGGCGCGGCGCGCGTCGGGGGTTCGCAGGATGCGCCAGCTGCGGCCGTCCCACCGCTCGGCCAGCGTTGTCACGCCTGACCTGGTCTGATTGCTGCCTACCGCGATGCACACGCTGGGCGAGGGACAGGAGATGCCGGTCAGCGAGCTGCCTATGCCGTGGCGGGCCGGGGGTGCTGGCGTGGCCAGGAGGCGCCACGTCGATCCGTTCCACGCCTCGGCCAGCGGCGCCGACCGACCCGAGCGGCTGAAGTAGGCGCCGACGGCGACGCAGTCGTGCGGATCGTGACAGCTCACCGCGCTCAGCAGCGCGCTGGCCGGACGCACGAGGTGACGGGCCTTCCCGAACTGCCACTTAACGCCGTTCCATTGCTCGGCGAGCGACCGGGGGCCGAAGCGCGTTTCGTCGGCGCCGGCCGTGACGCAAGCCCGCGTGCTCGAGCACGACACGGTCAGCAGCGTTTCCCCACCGGGAATCATCGCCTTCAGGGCGCCCTGACTGCGGCGCGGATTCGCCCCGTGGTGCGCGCTGCGCGTGGCCGCCTGCGGCCGCGCGGCCGTGCGATCGCTCAGCACGGCGGCCGACGCGGGGGCCGACACGAGAAGCACGCCGACCAGGACGAGCGAGCGCACAGGCAACTGCCGAGGTCGCCTAGCGTCGCGTCGCCGGTGCGCGCGTGACCTGGCCATCTCAGCCCCTCCCGCCAGTTGGCCACCCCTTGGAACCCACGCAGTCCCGAGAAACCAGGCACGTCTCACTCTTGAAGGCCAACGATAGACGCCGCTGCGTGCACCGGACAACATGCTGGCTCGGGGCGCGGTCGGCGATCCCACCAGCACCTAAACGCTGGCCGGCCGTTTCCTTAACAAGTCCCGTACATCTGATTGCCATACTCGGCGGTTGGGCTTGGACCCGTTGTCGGCCGGGCCGCCCTGAGCCATAGTCGGTCGTGACGGGCCTGACCCGCCATGCGTGGCGGGCATAGGTTTGCGCGTGCCGGAATGGGATGGCAGGTGGCGCGATGGCGGAGCGCTCGGTGGCGCGCCGAAGGCCAGCCGCGCGTGCGGCCTCGCGCGTGCTCGGCGCCGTCGTCGCGGTAATGGTGGTGGCCCCGGTGGCGGCCGTTGCCGCGGTCCCGGCGCCTGCCGCGAGTTCCGATGTGTACGAGTACCTGAACGGCGTCGCGGTCGCCTCAGCGGGCCGCGCCTGGGCGGTCGGGGCATACTGGCCCTCGTCGTCGGTGAGCGACAGCCTGATCGAGCGCTGGAACGGCACGTCGTGGCGGCTCGCGACCGGGGCCGGCCTCGGTCGATCGGTGTCCTCGAGTGACCTGGCCGACGTGGCCTTCGCGTCCCGCTCGGCCGCGTGGGCGGTTGGCACGGTCACCTTCGGCGGCGTCGTCACGCAGACGCTGATCGAGCGCTGGCACGGCGGGGCGTGGCGGCGGGTCCGGAGCCCGAATCCGGGCGGGACGCCAGGCGTCAGCACGCTCGGCGGGGTGGCCGCGCTCTCGCCGTCCGACGCGTGGGCGGTCGGCTACTACACGCACGTCTCCCTGGTGCACGGGGCCTCAGACCGAACCCTGACCGAGCACTGGAACGGCCGGGGCTGGCGGCGGGTCCCCAGCCCGTACCCGGGCGGCCAGTCCGGCTCCTACCTGCTCGGCGTGGCGGCGGTGGCGGCGTCGGACGCCTGGGCGGTCGGCAGCTACGTCGATGCGGGCGGCATCGATCAGTGCCTGATAGAGCACTGGAACGGAACGGCGTGGCGGCTGGCCGCCAGCCCGGACCCTGGTGGCCCGGGCCGGTCCTGCATGCTGTACCGCGTCGCCGCCGTGTCGCGCTCTAGCGCGTGGGCGGTTGGCGCCTACGTCAGCGGTCACGCGATCTCCGCCCTGATCGTGCACTGGAACGGCAGGGCATGGCAGCGGGTGCGCAGCCCGAGCCCGAGCCCTTCGGCCGCCTTTCTCTACGCGGTGGCCGCGTCATCCCCTTCCGACGCCTGGGCCGTGGGCACGTATGACCGGGACGGCGTCGATCAGACCCTGGTAGAGCGCTGGAACGGCATCACCTGGCGGCGGGTACCTAGCCCGAACCCGGCCGGCCTGGCGCGCCGTAGCTTCCTGTCCGCCGTCGCGATCGGCTCGCCGTCCGATGTCTGGGCGACGGGCTTTTACGACCCGAGCGCGGGTCCGGAGCGGACCCTGATCGAGCACTGGAACGGCACGTACTGGGCGCACGTGACCAGCCCGAACCGCTTAGCACGCCGGACCCTCGCCGTCGGCGCCAGATGAATTTTTCGTTACTAGAAAGCGAACGTTAAGTTGTGAAAAGTCGCACAAGGGATCAATCAGGCATCTATCCGATGAACGTCTCGGGCGCTCCTGGTCGATTTCCGAGTCAGTCGCTAGGATTGCGGCGATGGGGGACGCTCGACCTTCTTCGGCTGAAGGCGCCGCCCTGCCCGCGCGACCATGAGGAAGGGATGGCCGTTCCGTGAGCGACCTGTCACCGCTGGCAACGCCCGCAGCGCAGCGGCCCCGGCCGGGCACCGGCCCGCTCATCCCTGGCCTCGAAGGCACGGCCTCGTCGTCGGCCCAGGACACGGCCGTGCTCGGCGCCGCAGATGGCGACGCCACCCTGACCGGCATGCAGCAGATCGGCGGCGCGACGCTCGAGGCGGTGAACATCTCCGCGTGGTTCGGCACCCGCAAGGTGCTCGAGCGGGTGTCGCTGCACATGCCCCGCGGCGTGGTGACGGCCCTGATCGGGCCGTCAGGCTGCGGCAAGTCCACGTTCTTGCGGATACTCAACCGGATGCACGAGACGGTCCCTGGCGCCCAGCTCGGCGGCCAGGTGATGCTCGACGGGCACGACATCTACACGCCTGGCACCCGGGTCACGCAGACCCGCAGCCGCATCGGCATGGTGTTCCAGAAGCCGAATCCATTCCCCGCGATGTCGATCGCGGAGAACGTGCTCGCCGGGCTGCACCTCACCGGGGTGCGGATGAGCCGGCCCCACCGCGCCGAGGTCCTTGAGCGCAGCCTGCTTCGCGCCGGGTTGTGGAACGAGGTCAAGGACAGGCTGGCCCAGCCAGGGTCGGCGCTGTCCGGTGGTCAGCAGCAGCGGCTGTGCATCGCGCGTTCGCTCGCGGTGAACCCCGACGTCCTGCTCATGGACGAGCCTTGCTCGGCGCTCGACCCGGGCTCGACCGCCAGGATCGAGCAGACGATCGGCGACATCAAGAACGAGGTGACGGTCGTGATCGTCACGCACAACATGCAGCAGGCGGCGCGGGTGTCACAGCAGTGCGCGTTCTTCCTGGCCGAGCAGGGCGCGCCAGGCGGCATCGTGGAGGCTGGGAACACCGAGACGATATTCGGCTCACCGGCCGATCCTCGCACCGCCGACTATGTGCACGGCCGATTCGGATAACAAATGCGACACGGCCCCGCACGTTCACCCCGCGTTTGCGAACGTGACGTATCGGCGATACCGGCGCAGCTTATGCTGGCCGGCGGGCGCTTGCCCAGCTCACAAGGCAATGACGACAGGGAGGACCGATGAGCGCGGCGGCTCCCGGCCCGATCCTGGGTGGCTGGGATAACGAGGCGCCTCGCGTGCTTGACCGGGGATTGCTGCCGTCCGAACGGATATTCAACGGCTCGTCCCGCGCGATCGGCGGGCTCGTGCTCTTCATCACGGGCTCGATCGGGTTCTTCCTGTTCCTTCAGCTGATCCCCACGCTGAAGACCTATGGCTGGCACTTCTTCACCCAGGTCCAGTGGCTACCCGAGCTGAAGGAGGTAGGCGTCGCCGCGGCGCTGACCGGCACCTTCGAGGTAGCCATAGTGGCGATCACCGTGGCGGTCCCGCTTGCCCTGCTGACCGCGCTGTACATCAGCGAGTACGCGCCGCGGGCGGTCAAGGGCCCGCTGATCTCGCTGATCGACCTGATGGCCGCGGTGCCCAGCATCATCTACGGGCTGTGGGGCTTCTTCCTCTTCGAGCCATTCGCCGCGAGCGTGACCCGGTGGCTGAGCACGTACCTTGGCTGGTTCCCGCCCTTTCACGTGGCGACGGACACGCACGCCCCGGTCGTGTACGAGGCCACCTATTACTACGGCTCTACGACGATCGCCGGGTTCGTCGTGGCCATGATGGTGATCCCCATCGCCTGCGCGGTCATGCGCGGGGTGTTCGCGCAGTCTCCGCCCGGCGAGCGCGAGGGGGCGCTGGCGCTCGGCGCGACCAAGTGGGGGGTGATCCGCTCGGTCGTGCTGCCGTTCGGCCGGGGTGCGATCATCGGAGGCACGATGCTCGGGCTGGGACGCGCGCTCGGTGAGACCGTCGCGGTCCTGCTCATCATTTCCCCGGTCTACGCCATAAACTTCCACGTGCTGCAGACCGGGTCCCTCACCGTCGCCTCCATGATCGCGGCCCGATTCGGGGAGGCGACGCCGAACGAGCTATCTGCCTTGCTCGCGGCGGGCTTCGTGCTCTTCGCCATCACGATGCTCGTGAATTTCATCGCCGCGATCTTCATCACCCGCAGCCGCAGCGGCGCAGCCACGGAGATCTGAGATGACGACGCTGCGCCAGGCACACCCACGAGAGCCAGCGGCTCCGATCGGGCAGCAGTCCGCGCCGACGCAGGCCGGCACTCAAGCCGATCTGGTCCCGGCGGACGAATCGCGCTGGATTGACGTCCCGCGCGTGATCTCGGCGCGGACCACGGATGACCGCGTCTCGCTACTCGGATCGTTCTTCGGCTCACTCGGGCTCATCTGGGTGCTTTACGACAGGGTCCTGCCCTTCAGCGGAGTGGCGGGATTCCTCATCTGCTGGTACGTCACCTTCCTTGTGATCTATGCGGCCGTCACGGCGATGGCGCACCCGCGGCCGGTCGTATGGGACCGCCTCGCCTCGGCGCTCGTGCACGGCGGGGCAGGGCTGGTGTTGTTCGCGGTTCTCAGCACGGTCATCTACACCTTCGTCGAGGGCCGGCACGCGCTCCCGCACCTGAACTTCTACACGCACACGATGGCGGGCGTGTCGCCGACCGCCCCGCTTACGCAGGGCGGCATCGAGCACGCGATCGTGGGAACCCTGATCGAGATCGGGATCGCGATCGTGATAGCCCTGCCGCTCGGCCTGGGCACGGCGGTGTTCATCACCGAGGTGGGCGGCAGGTTCTCCAGGATCGTCCGCACCGTGGTCGAGGCGATGACCGCGCTACCCGACATCCTCGCTGGCCTATTCATCTACACCACGCTTATCGTCCGCCTCGGCGTGCAGACCAGCGGGTTCGCCGCCGCCTGCGCGTTGTCTGTGATGATGCTGCCGATCATCGCCAGGTCGGCCGAGGTGGTGCTGCGGGTGGTGCCTGGCGGCCTGCGCGAGGCGAGCCTCGCGCTCGGCTCGTCTAGGCCGCGGATGGTGTGGCAGGTCGTGCTGCCCACCGCCCGTGCCGGGCTCGCCACCGCCCTGATACTCGGCATCGCCCGTGGCATCGGCGAAACCGCGCCGGTGCTGCTGACGTCGGGAGCCTCGACGTTTTTCAACGCGAATCCGTTCAACGAACCGATGAACTCCTTGCCATTGTTTATCTTTACCGGATTCATCAGTGGTGAAAGGTTGTATACCGCCCGCTTGTGGGGCGCCGCGAGCGTCCTGCTCGCGCTTGTGCTCGTGCTCTTCATCACGGCGCGTGTCCTCGCCAGATCCCGGCGGGGCAGGTCGTGAAGCGGTAGTGAAAAGGGAAAGGCTATGCCCAGGATTCTCATGACGATAAGGCTCGCCGGCGCGCTCGTCGTTGGCTGCTTCATGGCGGCGCTGCCAAGCGCTGCGGCGAGCGCAACCTCTGCGGGCGCGCGCACGCACGTCGAAACGGCTGAGATCACCGGGTCGGGCTCGACCTGGGCGGCCAACGCGGTCGACAAGTGGATCGCCAACATCTACACGCAGGGCGTCCAGGTGGTGTTCAGCCCCACCGGGTCGGCCCAGGGCAGGCAGGACTTCGCGCTGCACACCGTGGACTTCGCGGTAAGCGACATCGGCTACCAGGGTTATAACCCGGTGACAGGGACCGACGACACGTCCAGTCGTCCGTACGCCTACCTGCCGGTCACTGCGGGCGGCACGGCCTTCCCCTACAACATCGTCGTCGGCGGGCACCGGATCACCAACTTGCGGTTGTCCGGCTCTGTCATCGCCCAGATCTTCATGAACAAGATCACCAACTGGGATGACTCGCAGATCACCTCGGACAACAACAACCATGCCCTGCCTTCGATGCCGATCACGACGGTCGTGCCGTCCGAGGGCTCGGGTACCACGGCGATGTTCACCCAGTACCTGGCCCAGGACTTCAAGTCGATGTGGACGGCATTCAACGGCGGCGTCTCGGACTGGACGGAGTACTGGCCGCGCCAGGGCACCAGCCAGGTGGCACAGGACGGCTCCACCCAGATAATGAACTACATCGAGTCATCGGCGGCCAATGGCTCCATCGGCATCGATGAGTACTCCTACCCGCTCGCGGCCGGCTTCCCCGTCGTCCAGATGGAAAACGCGGCAGGCTACTACGTGCTGCCGAGTGAGTACAACGACGCCGTGGCCCTGACCAAGGCGGTCATCAACTACAACAAGAACTCACCCAACTACCTGCTGCAGAACCTGGAATACGTTTACGGCAACCCCGACCGGCGTACCTACCCGCTCTCGTCGTACTCCTACACCATCATGCCGGTGTCCAAGACCGACCCGCGGATGGAGGTAACGGGCGGCGCGTTCCCGGCGAAGTGGCAATCGCTGGCCGATTTCTTGTACTACTCGATCTGCCAGGGCCAGGAGTACATCGGCCCGATCGGGTACTCGGCGCTGCCCGTCAACCTGGTGGAGGCCGGTTTCAAGCAGATTGACAGGATCAAGCTGGCCGCGCCTCAGGTTCAGATCGGCGACGAGAACATCTACACGTGCCACAACCCGACGTTCGTCTCAGGCCACCCGAACGAGAACTGGCTGGCCTTGAACGCGCCGTACCCGCCGCTATGCGACAAGACCGGGCACGGCCCGTGCAGTGGCGACCTCAACGCCAACGCCAACGGCGGCAAGGGGTCAAGCACCAAGAACCCGTCTCCCACGCCATCGGCGAGCTCGGGCACGACGCCGGGCGCGTCGCCGACCCCCGGTAGCTCGACTGGGACGGGCGGCTCTGGCGTTAATCCAGGCAATCCGAACGCCCCGCCGGCAGCGGCAGGCCCGGCGCCTGTCGCGGATCCGGCCCAGCTGGCGGCGGGTGAGAACAGCAACATGACCGGCGCGCTCGAAGCACTGGCCGCCGTGCTGCTCGTCGCGATCCTGGCCGCACCGCCGCTGCTTGCCCGGCGGCTGTCCGCGCGCTCCCGGCGGCAGCCGTGAGCCCGACGACCCCTGGGCTGCTGCGCCTGCGGCGGGTGTTCAGGGTTGCCGCGCTGTCCCTGACGGTCCTGCTGCTCGGGCTGATCGGGGCTCAGGCCGCTGGCGCGGCCAGCATCGCCGGGCAGTCACGGGCGGCTGCGGCCACGGCGCCCCAGGTAACGTCGGCCGGGGCCGGGGCGTTTCACCAGACCAAGACCATCACCCGGACGAACCTGATCAACGGGCAGAACGTCGTCGTCGACAAGCGCACGGTCTCGCTGTCTGTCAACGTCACCAACAACCTGTTCGAGCAGCAGGTGATCGACGTGAGCTGGTCCGGTGCCCATCCCACCGGGGGCATCACGCCGAACCCGAACGACAGCGTCCTTGCCCCGTACCAGGAATACCCGATGGTGCTGCTCGAGTGCCACGGCAAGCCGGCTCAGATCACGCCGGAGACCTGCTGGACGACCACGCCGAGCGAGCGGTTCTTCTCCGGTTCGCCGGCCCAGCCGTTCCCGCCGTGGCGGCTCGACAGGTACGCCACCGCGGCTGGCCAGCGCAACCTCACGGAGAATCAGCCGGACCCGCTGCCGAAGGGCTGCGGCCTCATCCCCGGGCCGCACTTCTGGTTGCCGTACGTCAACCCTGAGGGCCAGTCGTGGCCGATCGGCCCCGGTGGCTGCGCAGGCATGCCCGACGAGATGGACCTGACCGGCGGGCTCGGGGTCTTTCCGAGCAACGAGACCTTCGCGGCCACGGGCCTCGACGGTCGTGGCACCGACTCGTTCGACGTCTGGACCGGCGAGCTCAACGAGGATCTCGGCTGCTCGCAGCAGGTGCCTTGCGCGCTGGTCGCGATCCCGATCATGGGAATCAGCTGCGACCCCGCAGGGACCGGCATGCCGCCTGACGACCAGCCCACGCCAGCCCAAGAGCCGGCCGCGGCCGCGCAGTGCGAGCAGACCGGCTTCTTCGCTCCGGGTGAGCAGAACAACCAGGGGGATACCTCGGACCCGCAGATCGCGGTGACCGGGCAGCTCTGGTGGGCGGCGTCGAACTGGCGGAACCGGTTCGTCGTGCCGCTGCACTTCGCGCCGCCCGCCGGGATCTGCGCGATCGTGAACAAGCAGAACCACCTCATCGAGGTCTACGGGTCAGAGCTGGTCGACCAGGCAGCGACGCAATGGCAGCCGCATTTCTGCCTCAACAAGAAGCTGTTCACGGTGGATTACACTTCCGAGTCCGAGCCAGAGGCGGTGGGCGACCTGCAGAGCGGTCAGATCGAGGCGGCGCTTGTCTCGAATCAGCCTGCGCAGGGGTTCGGCAGACCGGTGGCGTACGCCCCCATAGCGGCGAGCGGGTTCGCGATCAGCTTTGTCATCGACAACGCGAAGGGCCTGCCGGTCACCACGTTGCGCCTTGATCCGCGCCTGCTCGCCAAGCTGCTCACCGAGTCCTACCCCGGTGTCAACGACGTCGCTGACGGCGATCCCGAGATCTTGCACCCCTGCGTCGGGGCAGATCCCTTGCCCGTAGCGGGCACAGGCAAGTGCACCAATCCGCTGAACATCACGCTCGATCCCGAGTTCCAGGCGCTCAACCCCGGCATCACCCATGGCGTGGGCGCCTCAGCCGCCGCGTCCGTGCTGCTCGCGCTGGACACCGACTCCGACGTGATGTGGGCGCTGACCTCCTACATCAACTCCAACCCCGCCGCGCGGGCCTGGCTGAACGGCAAGCCGGACCCCTGGGGCATGACGGTCAACTCCGCGTACAAGGGCATCAAGCTGCCGGTCTCGAACTGGCCGCTGCGCAGCACCTACGAGCCGCCGTCCTGGCTGGCTGGCGGCTCTGGCGACGGGCCCGGGCTCTGCTTCGAGC
The DNA here is from genome assembly GCA_030045175.1 of Streptosporangiaceae bacterium. Taxonomy (GTDB): domain Bacteria; phylum Actinomycetota; class Actinomycetes; order Streptosporangiales; family Streptosporangiaceae; genus Chersky-822. The sequence continues at coordinate 13,234 of JASIBM010000644.1, forward strand.
TCAACCCGTCGCCGGTGCTGCCGCTGATAGCGGACCCGCAGCCCTTCCTCGCTTACATCGCCACCGACATCCAGTTCTACCTGGCCCAGCCCGAGCTCACCTGCACGGGCAACCCCAGCATCCCGGAGTCGGAGGCGCTGACCGCCCTCGGCCAGCAGCAGGTCGGCAACCGTTTCATGATCGGCGTGACGACGCTCGCCGATGCCGAGCGCTTCGGCCTGCATACCGCCTCGCTGCTGTCCTACACCAAGCCGGGAACGCCAGCCGAGTTCACCTCGGCTGCGGGCATGACCTTCGTCGGGCCGACGGACGCTGGCATGCGCGCCGCGGCCTCGCTGCTGATCCCGGACACGAAGGGCTACGACTGGACCTATCCTTACTCGCTCTACGGCAAGGACAGCGCCAAGGCCGAGCAGGCCTACCCGGGCACCATGCTGGTGTACGCGGACGTGCCCACGAGTAAGCTGCCGACGGCAGATGCCACGGACTACGCGAAGTTCATCGAATACGTCGCCGGGCCGGGGCAGACTCCTGGAGGCGGGACCGGCCAGCTAGCGCAGGGTTACCTGCCGCTGACCGCTGCCAACCACCTCGGCGCTGAGGCGAACTACGCCCAGGCCGCCGCCGCGGCCATCAGCGCGCAGCAGGGAAAGATCCCGGCGCTGCTCGGCACGTCCGGTTCCGCGCCTTCGCCCTCGCCATCGTCTTCGACGGGCACGGGTACCGGCACTGGCACCGGCTCTGGCTCCGGCCCGACGCCATCCAGCTCCGGCACGCCTGCCCCGACCCGGTCGGTCGCGGCTACCAACGTCTCGCTGACCCCGGCGGCCAACTTCGGGATCATCGGCTACGTCCTGCCCGTGGTGGCCGGCCTAGCGCTGGCAGCGGCAGTCGGCGCGGTGCTTGTGTCCCGGCTGGCGAGGGTGCGGGGCAAGAGGTGGTGACAGCGGTCCGGGCGGACGCGCCATCGCAGCAAGCCGGCGACGGTCAGCCGCCGGGCTGGCAGTGGGCGATGGGGCGTCAGCCCGGAGTCCGCGCGCCGCGCTCCCCTGGCGTGGCCGCAGTGATATGGGCGCTCGCGGCGCTGAGTGGCCTGGCCGTCTGGCTCCTGCTCTACGCTTTCTCGTTCTCTGGCCTGGAGGAGGCCAGCGCGCAGCACGCGCTTTACGCGCAGCTTCGCACCGAGATCGCGCAGGAGATAGCGCCGCCGTTCGGGGGGAACAATCCAAGCGACAACATTGGCCTCGGCAAGCCCGTGGCGGTATTGCGGGTGCCGCAGGCCGGGATCAACGACGTCGTGCTCGAGGGCACCACGTCGGGAGTCCTTGAGGAGGGACCCGGGCTGCTTGCGGATACGCCGCTGCCCGGCCAGCCGGGAGTCAGCGAGATCTTCGGCAGGCAGACCATGTTCGGCGGCCCGTTCCGCCACCTGGCCGTCCTGCGGCCCGGTGACCTGATCCAGGTCACCACCGGCGAGGGGACGTTCACCTACGTGGTCGACGACCTGCGCTACTCCGGTCAGCCCATCCCCACGCCGCCCACGGTGTCCAGCCGCATGATCCTGGTCACCGCCGCTGGCTCTGGCTGGCGCGGCGCCGGGTCCCCGAACCAGGTCCTCTACGTCGACACGTCCCTGCGCGGCAAGCCCGCCGGATCGGCTCCTGGCCTGCCGACCGCGGTGCCGGCCAGCCAAGGGATCATGCGGGGGGATCCCAGCGTTCTCTTCCCGCTGGTCCTGTGGCTGCAACTGCTGCTGCTCACCGTCTGCGCCGTGGTCTGGATCCGCTCCCGCTGGGGCGGCTGGCAGACCTGGCTGGTCGGCATCCCGGCCATTCTCGCCGTGCTCTGGGTGGTCTCGGAATCGGCGTTCCAGCTATTGCCCAACCTGCTCTGAGCTGATTCAGCCAAGCCATCGCATAGCAGCGCCTTCTCTGCGGCGCCTGCCCGTGAGCCGCATGCGAACTGCAGGCGGGCTGTACGCGAACCGCCGGTGTTATCTACCCCGCGCGGCGTTTCTTGATCACGCCCCGAGGGGTTCCAGCAAACTTTCAGGTCGCATTTACTTTCCGTTCATGTAATGGGGTGGTCAGCGTAGCCCGCAACCGCTTCGCTTTGCATGCGGCTGAATCCGCGCCGCAGGGCTACAGAAGGGACGAAAGTGCGTAAAGGGATTAAAGTGTCGGCCAGCCTGGTCGCCGCGTCCGGGCTGCTGGGAGCGATGGCGCTCTCGATCGGCGCGGCGCCCGC
>JASIBM010000085.1 GCA_030045175.1 Streptosporangiaceae bacterium
GGCGGAGTTGCTCGACGCCGTGCGCGAGTTCCTCGTCGGCCAGGTGATGCCGGCGACCGCCGGCCAGCTCGCCTTCCATGCTCGCGTCGCCGCCAACGTGCTCGGCATCGTCGCTCGGGAGCTCGATGCGGGGCCGCTCCCGCCCGATGACGACCTCGCGGCTAACGTCGCGGCGCGGCTCGCGGTCGCCAACCCCCGCTACTTCGACGTGCGGCCACCAGCCGGCTGAGCCAGCTGAGCCGTCCGCCGACGAGCTCGCCGAAGTCGCATGCCTTCGTCTACCCAGGCGACTGGGCAGTGGTCTCAGGCCTGTTATTTAGCAAAATATCCGATATGCTAAGAAAACTAACATCGACACGAATGCCCTGTTAGGCCAATTTAAAGACTTTTGTCGTTTCATGCCGAGTGGAGTGGATACTATACCCTGATTTCGTGTTCAGAATCGGCTGGCGCCCTGGCCGCGGGTTCCGTGCCAGAGGCAAGACGCTCGCGTTGCTCACCGCCGTGTCACTCGGGGCGGGCCTGATATCCGCCATGGCTGCCCTGCCCGTCGTCGGCGTTGTCGGGGTCGTCGCCAGGGACACCGCCAATACGTTCAATGACCTGCCGGTGGCCGACCTCGGCCAGCTTCCGGCCAGGTCCGAGCTGCTCGATTCGAGCGGCCAGGTGATCGCCTATTACTACCCAAGGGACATCTACCGGGTTCCTGTGACTTATGCCCAGATCGCGCCGGTCATGCGGAACGCGATCGTCTCTATCGAGGACGAGCGGTTCTGGCAGCACGGCGCCCTCGACCTGCACGGGACGATCCGGGCCATCATCACCACGCTGTCAGGCGCGGGCACTCAGGGCGGCTCGGACCTCGCGCAGCAGTTCATCAAGAACGCATGCAAGCTGACCGCGACGAGCAACGCCCAGGCGCAGGCCTGCGCGGCCGTGACGGTCACCAGGAAGGTGCGCGAGCTGCGGGCCGCGGCCAAGGTCCTCCGGCACATGACCAGGCCGCAGCTGCTCACCGCCTACCTGAACGCGGCCTACTTCGAGAACCAGACCTATGGCATTCAGGTCGCGTCCACGTTCTACTTCTCGACCTCGGCCCTGGACCTGAACGCCGACCAGGCCGCCATGCTCGCCGGCCTGGTGCAGAACCCGGTGGCTTACGACCCGCTTACGTACCCGAAGGCGGCGCTGGCCAGGCGCAACGTGGTGCTCGCCAAGATGGCGCAGCTCGGCTACCTCAGCCACGCGCAGGAAGCGCGGGCGGCGGCCAGGCCGCTGGGGCTGCACGTGTCCGCGGTGCCGTTGCAGACCGGCTGCGTCAGCCCGCAGGTGTCCGCGACCGCCGGGTTCTTCTGCGAGTACACGCTCGCGGTCATGCAGCACGACCCCGCCTACGCCAAGGCATGGGCGGAGCTTAACTTCTCCGGCGGCATGAAGATCTACACCACGATGAACGCCAGGGACCAGCGCGCCGCGGACCGGGCGGTCAACTTCATCGTGCCCGCCAACTCCGGCTACTACAACCCTGGCCACAACGTGGACACCGAGGTGCTGATCCAGCCGGGCACCGGTTACGTCCGGGCGCTCGCCGTCGACCGGCAGTTCGGCAACGGACCAGGGCAGACCACCATCAACTACGCCGTGAACACCGAGTATGGCTCGTCCGCTGGCGTGCAGACCGGCTCGTCGTCGAAGATATTCACGCTCGTGACCGCGCTCAAGCAGGGGCTGCCCTTCGGATATCACCTGACGGTCACCTCGCCCACCACGGTCAGTCCCTACTACAACTGCCATGGCGACTACGTCCAGCCGTTCAACGTCATCAACGCCGAAGGGCCGCAGGGCGCCGCGACCTACACGCTCTACCAGGGAACGGTGGAGTCGATCAACGCGTTCTACGCCACGCTGGAGTCACGCGTCGGGCTCTGCAACGTGGTCAAGACCGCCGTCAGCCTCGGGATGACCCGCGCCGACGGCACGTCGCTGCTGCGCACTGACCCCCACTATCCCGTCGGCAACAACCTGTCCGCAGACAACTACCCGTCCTTCACGCTCGGCTCGGAGTACGTGTCCCCGATGAGCATGGCCGCCGCTTACGCGACGCTGGCCGCGCGCGGCATCTACTGCCATCCGACCCCGATCATCGCGATCACCGACGGCAGCGGCAGGCACCTGCCCGTCGAGTCGGCGCACTGCCACCGGGTGATCTCCAAGGGAGTCGCCGACGCCGCCAACTACGTGCTCCAGGGCGTGCTTGGCCCCAATGGCACCGGCTGGAACCGTGGGATCGGCATCCCGGCCGCAGCCAAGACCGGCACGGCGAACGGCGGCTACTACGCGGCCTTCGCTGGCTACACGCCCCTGCTGACCGGCTACGTGTCGGTGTTCAACCCGCGCTACCCGACCGGCATCGGGGCGATGATCGGCTACCGGTCGGACTACCGCGAGGTCGACGGCGAGCTCGCCGTTCCCTACCAGATGTTCGGGGACAACGCCCCGGGAGCGACCTGGCAGATGACGTTCCTCTTGCTGCACCTGCGGCCGGTGTCGTTCGTCTACCCGCCGTTCTACCCGTTCTTTTCGCTGCCGCTTGTCTACACGCCACCGCACAAGCAGTCGAAGTCGCCATCGCCGACGCCGACGGGCACGCCCTCCACGGGGCCCACGTCGCCTCCCACGCCGACGCCCTCGCCGTAATGTGAGCCGCGGGCGGGTGTCCCGATTGGGGAACCGGGCGGGGTGTCCCGATCGAGGAACGCAGCGCAGCGGGTGGACGCCGAGGCCAGTCGGCTGGCCGACTGGGCGTTGACCGGGTCGGCACTGTGGCGGCCGGCCCGGCGGACTGGGCGTTGACCGGGTCGGCACTGTGGCGGCCGGCCCGGCGGACTAGGCGTTGACCGGGTCGGCACTGTGGCGGCCGGCTTGGCAGGGACCTGGCAGAACGAGATCTCGTCCCATGGGTCACTTGGTTACCTCACGTCACGGATCTTGATCGTTTTCGCTGGATGAATGGCGGATTGGTCCGGTCTGGCCGGGTGGATGGCACATTCACCTGATCGGCGGCGGCGCGGCGCGGCGGGACTAAAGGGGTGATAGTGATGAAACGGTCGAGGGGTCAGACGTAGCCCGACGGGATTGTGCCGTT
>JASIBM010000086.1 GCA_030045175.1 Streptosporangiaceae bacterium
CTCGGCCAGGCCGTCCATGGTCAGCTTGTCCGCACCCTGCTCGGCGATCATGTCCCGAGCCGTGGCCAGCAGAACCCGCCGGTTGCGGGCCGCGTCGGCGCGCTCGGCGCGCGGGTGCCCCCAGGCTACGGGCTGGCTCACGCGTCTCACTCTACGGGTGGCGCGCCAACGTCATCTTCGTCGTCGGGGCCATCGGAGCAGGCGTCCGCGGTGACGCCGGGCGGGGGTGACCCGGCGGGCCAGGTGTCGCACAGGTCGGCGGCGCTGGTCGTCCCGATGCTGATCCCGTAGCTTGACACGGCGCAGCAGCTAGCGGGCATCACGTTTGCGTGAACAGGGGGATCGCCTCGCCGCCTGCAGCTCACCGCCCTGCGGCGGTCGCGCGCCGGTGACGGTGACCGAACCGCGCAACGGCTGGCATTGGAAAGAATGGCTGGCCGAGGGCGCAGGTACCGCCATCTTGCTGTTCGCCGTGGTGACCGCCAAGGACCTGGCGAGCCGCGCCGGGCCACCGCTGGCAAGCTCGCCATGGCGGGTGGCGCTGGTCGCGGTGGCCGCGGGGGCGGCGGTCGCCACGGTGGCGCTGAGCGCGCTCGGCCGCCGTTCCGGTGCGCACCTCAACCCCGCGCTCACCTTCGGCCTGTGGCTCCAGCGCGTCGCCTCCGCCGCGGACCTGGCCGGCTACTGCGTCGCTCAGGTGACTGGCGGCGTGCTCGGCGTCGTGCTAGCTGGCCTGTGGGGGCCGACGGTCGCCCGAGCGCCCGTCGACTGGGCCCTCGTCAAGCCCGCCCCGTGGATCCCCCTGCCCGCCGTGGCCGGGCTCGAGGGCGCGGCGACCCTGATCCAGCTCAGCGTCATATTCCTGATGCTCGCTAGCCACCGTCACCACCGCTGGGCCCCGGCCGTCGCCGCCGCCATGCTCGCCACCGCGATCGTCGTGCTCGCGCCAGTCGGCGGCGCGGGCGTCAACCCGGCGCGCGGGCTAGCCCCCGATGTCGTGGCCGGCACGTATCCCGCCGTGTGGATCTACATCGCGAGCCCGCTCCTTGGGTCCGCGCTGGCCGCAGGAGCGCTCATCGCCACGAAGCGAAGGCCGGTCACAGGCAAGCTTCGCCACGATCCGTCCATCCCCTGCCACATGCGGTGCATGCTGTCCCATTCAGCCTCCGGGCGCGGGACAAGATCGAGGTGGCGGAAGACTCCCAAGCCATGAAGGACTGGGGCTTGCGCGTGCGGTGTGGTCGGTAACTATCGTTAGCGGTGGGGTGTGGCCCGCCCCTGGTTTCCCAGGGGCGGGCCCGCTTGGCCTTACCGCAGCCTAGGCAAGCTCAGCCGCGGGGGCTCAGGTGCAAGATGACCACCTCGTCGGTGCCAGAGCCCGTACTGTTGTTGGTGCCCGAGGGCTGTCCGGTTTCGTAGGGGTTCTGCTGCGTCGGCCAGCCGACGAAGCGCTGCGAGTTGTACTCGAACCACTCAGATGCCGTGGTGATCGGGATGACCGGGAGATTATCGGCGACGTACGTCTCGATCGGCACCAGATCCGCGGTCTGCTCAGCGACGGTCGAGCCGCCTGCCAGCTTGGCGAGGTCCGCGTCGATGGCAGGGGCGCTCAGCCGCTCGTAGTCACCGGTGGCGCTGCTGCCGGTGGCGAGCGCGCTGTTCAGCCAGTTGTTGTAGAGGTTGTACGGGGTCAGCCCGTTGTTCGACCAGTGCTCGCTGATCGAGAAGTTGCCGCTGGCGACGTCGGCGTTCCAGGCGTTCACGGTGAGCCCCTGGAAGTTCGCGTCGATCCCGGCGCTCTTGAGCTCCTGAGCGACAATCGAGCCGACCTCGGCGTAGTCGGTGTACGCGGACGGGCTGATGAGCGTGACCGCGACGGTCTTGCCGCCCTTGGTGAAGAACCCGTTCGAGCCCAGCGTGAAGCCCGCCTTCTTCAAGATGGCCTTCGCCGAAGCCGCGTTGCCTGTCGCGGAGATGGTGTCGGAGGATACGGGGCCGCTCCACGCGGAGAACGTGGGCAGCGTGATGCCGGTGGTGTTCAGCACCGGGTTCTCCAGCCCGGCCTCGCCTTCCGAGGCGAGGACCGAGCGGCTGATCGCCACGCTGATCGCCTGGCGGACGGCCAGCTGGTTGGTCGGCCACTTGTGCAGGTTCGGTATCAGGGCGTTGGTGCTGCCCGGCGCCTCCCAGAAGTGGTGGTAGGCGGGCGCCTTGTCGACGAACTGCTGCTGCAAGCCGGGGATGAAGTTACCTGTCCAGTCGATTGCCCCGGAGAACAGCGCCGCCAGCGCGCCGGTGTTCGAGGTGTAGACGGGGAAGAAGACGTTCTGGACCTTGACCAGCGACGCCTGCCAGTAGTGCGGGTTCTTCGTCAGCGTGAAGCCCTGCGGGGTGAAGCTCTTGAGCACGTAGGGCCCGGTGCCCACTGGGTTCGCGTCGGTGAAGGTCGCCGGGTTGCCCGCCTTGGACCACACGGCCTGCGGCAGGATCGGCACGCCGGCGATCTGCTGGAGGTTCGTGTACTGGGCCGAGGGGAAGGTCAGCGAGACCGTGTTACCTGAGGTGCTGACGCTGGAGATGCTCAGCCCGGACAGGTTGATCGCGGCGTTCTTCTTCACGAGGTTGTAGGTGAAGGCCACGTCGGCCGGCGTCATCGCCGTGCCGTTGTTCCATTTCACGCCCTGGCGGATGGTAAACGTGATCGTCTTGCCGCCGTTCGACCACTTGTAGCCCGTCGCCAGCCAGGGGTAGTACTTCGGCGGCGCGGC
>JASIBM010000645.1 GCA_030045175.1 Streptosporangiaceae bacterium
CAGCAGCTCGCATGCCGCGTCGTAGACACGGCCGACCTGCATGGTGGAAGTTAGGAAGATCGGCGACTCGACCAGCCCCCACTCGCCGGCGCCCAGGAATCCCGTGCATTCGCCGGCGCCGTTCAGGACCGCGCCCCCCGCGGGTACCGGGCGGCGGAACAGGTTTCCGCCGACGTCGATGACCGTGACGCCGGTCCTGGCTACGCCGCGCCCGGCCGGCGGCGGCGGCTCGTCCCGCCAGACTGTGGCATGTCCCACACCAACACCTGGAACGTCCACTATTGAGGATTTTTGCCCTTTCGGCAGAATACCTATGTTGATGCCTAGATCTGCTGTCCGTGCCACCCGATGATCATCCCGCACCGGCGCACGGCCTGACCGACGCTCAGCCGGCTGACGCCCCCGCCCTGGCCGGCCCGTCAGTAAGGAGCTGCCCGATGGCGACCCCCAGCCTGGCCGGCCTGCCCGTCGTGTGGAGCGAGGACTGCATGCGGCACGAGCCGGGCGGCGAGGTGTGGCTGGGTGTCCGCGATCCGGGCACGGAGATCCCGGAGCGGGCCGTCGTGCTGCTGAAGGCGCTGACCGCGGCCGGGGCGTTCGTCACCAGCGCTCAAGCGCACGCCGGCGAATCGCTGCTGGCAGTCCACCAGCCGGATCTCGTCGAGTTCCTGGCGACCATCTGGACTCGGTGGGAGTCCGCCGGGTACGTGACCGAGCACGGCAGGAACCGCGTCGTGCCGTACCTGTTCCCGATCCCCGGCCTGACTGACGGCCTGCCGAAGCGCTCCCCCGCCGCGCTCCATGTGCAGATCGGCCAGTACTGCTACGACACCATGACGCTGATCGGCCCTGGCAGCTGGGAGGCGATCCGCGGCGCTGCCGACGCGGCGCTGACGGCTGCCGACCTGGTCTGCGGCGGGTCCCGGCTGGCGTACGCGCTGTGCCGGCCGCCCGGGCACCACGCCGGCCCGGCGACATTCGGCGGGTCGTGCTATCTCAACAACGCCGCCATCGCCGCGCAGGCCCTGCGCCACTGCGGAGCCGGGCGGGTGGCGGTGATCGACATCGATGCCCACCACGGCAACGGGACGCAGGCGATCTTCTACGACCGGCCCGATGTCTACTTCGGCAGCGTGCACGTCGATCCGGGGGCGGGCTGGTTCCCGCACTACGTCGGGTTCGCCGACGAGCGTGGCGCAGGCGCGGGTGCGGGCGCCAACCAGAACTTGCCGCTCGCCCCCGGCACCGGTGATCAGGACTGGCTCGCGGCCGTGCGGGCGATCTGCTCCGAGGTGGCACACCGGGGAGCCGACGCCGTCGTCGTCTCGCTCGGCGTGGACGCGGCGGTGAGCGACCCGGAGAGCCCGCTGGAGCTAAGCCAGGCCGCCTACCAGCGGGCGGGCGAGCTGATCGGCGCGCTCGGCCCGGTCGTGGCCGTTCAGGAAGGCGGCTACGACCTGGCCACGCTCGGCGGCCTGGTCGTTGCGACGCTGGCCGGCCTGATTACCCGGACGGGGTGAAATGACCCCTTCCCCCGCAGCCGCTGATGAGCTTAGATTCTGCCTCAATCAGCACTCCAATCTGCACGTGAGGGGAATCAGGCCAAATGACCATTCAGCCCGACGGCTATCAGCCCGCCCAGGGGCCGGCGTCGCCGACCCCGCAGATCCCGCAGATCCCGCAGACCCCGCCGACGGCCGCGGGCGGCGCTCGGATCTTCCGCCTCCGCCTCACCAAGGTCACCAGCGTGATCCTCATCACGCAGCAGCGGCGCACGAACTACACGGGAACCCTGGCGCAGCTTGAGAACACCGCGCGCTCGGTTCTTGTCTACAACCTGCTCCTCGGCTGGTGGGGCATCCCCTTCGGGCTGATCTGGACCCCGATGGCGCTGGTGCGCAACGCCAAGGCGCTCAAGCAACTGAGGGCGCTGGCCGCCGCGCCGAACTAGGCGATGCGACGGCGGCCGAGCCACCAGGCGCCGAACCAGGCCAGGAGCAGCGCGAGGGCCAGGAAGACCCCGGTCTCGTACCCCTGGAAGGCCCAGAACCGGCTAGCGGGCTGGTAGATCAGGAGCTGGCGCAGGTGCAGCGGGGCCAAGGTGGCCAGGCACGCCGACCCGGAGCCGTTGATGCACGCCTGGGACGCCGGGCCGGTGAACAAGTGGCCAGCCGAGTCGATGGTCTGATTGGAGATCATCCAGGCACCCGGCTTGCTGCTCGCACCCGTCACCAGGATCATCTGGTTGGCGTTGCCGGAGCCGGTGAAGTTGACTATGAGATCGTCGATGTCCTTGAGGTTGGACGCCGTGATCTGGCGAGCCGGCGCGAACAGGTGCGGCCTGACCCAGATTGCCCAGGCGAACACGACCGAGGCGTAGCCGGCCAGCGCCACGGCCATCGCGGGGATAACCCGCCGGATCACGATCCCGGCCGTGACGCCGAGGACAAAGCCGAAGGCGGCGTAACCGACGGGGACGATGCCGTTGGCTCCGAACAGCAGGGGCTGGAACCTGTTGAGGCCGCCGAGGTTGCCGGGAGCGTAGCCATTGCCGGCCGCACGGTAGATCGGGCTGGCCCACCAGCTCACCATCAGGCTCAGCAGCCCAGCTGTCGCCATTGCCAGCAGGCCGACGAAGCCGAGCTTGACGACCAGCCAGCGGTCTCGCGTGACGCTCTGGTTCCAGGCGATCCTGAGCGTGCCCGACTCGATCTCCCTGGCGACAAGCGGCGCGCCCCAGAACGCTCCCATCAGCGGCGGGGCCGCGTACAGCACCCCGGCCCCGATGAAGAACAGGACCTTGTCGAAGGTGTAGACCGGACCCTGATCGAGGAACTTTGCGGTCGCCGAGGCACAGTCGCCATGCGCGGCACAGCCAGCGATGCCGCTGCTGTCGTACAGGTGAGCCAGGTGCGGGCCGGTCACGGCTAACGCCACCGCGAGCGCGGCAAGCACCGCCGCCGCCGCTATGGCCTGGGCGCGGAATTGGCGCCAGGTGAGCCATATCATCGCTGGACCTCCAGTTCGGGCTTGCGGTTGCCTGCGGGCTTGGCGGCCTGGCTCATGTACGCCAGTACCAGGTCCTCCAGGCCGATCTGATCCACCGACCAGGCCGGATCGAATGTTGCGGATTCGCTGCGGACGAGCAGGGTGCTCTGCCGGTCGGTATGGCTGGCCGCTATCACCTGCCAGTCGGCGGGCAGGTCGGCAGGATCACGACGCGGCCCGGTGAGCTGACGGTGGGCGGCGAGCAAGTGCTCGACCTCACCCGCGACGAGCACCTTGGACGCCACGAGCACGACCAGGTGGTCGCAGACCCGCTCCAGGTCGGAGACCAGGTGCGAGGACATCACCACGCTGATCTCCTGTTCGGCGGTGACCTCCATCAGCAGTTGCAGGAACTCGCGCCGCGCGAGCGGGTCCAGGCTGGCGATCGGCTCGTCCAAGATCAGCAGCTCGGGCCGCTTGGCGATCGCAAGCGTCAGCGCGATCTGGGCGCGCTGACCGCCAGACAGCTTCCCGGCCTTCTGTGCCGGGTCGAGCCCAAGATCGCTGATCCGGCGCCTGGCTATGTCCGCGTCCCAGCCCGGGTTCATGTGCGCGCCGAGCCGCAGGTGGTCGGCGACGCTCAGCCCGGAGTAGACGGGTGTGTCCTGCGCGACGAAGCCCACCTTCGCCAGCTGCGCCGGACTGGCGGCCGGCCTGCCGCCGAGCACCTCGATGGTGCCCGATGTCGGCGCGAGCAACCCGACGGCGAGGTTAAGCAGGGTCGTCTTGCCCGCGCCGTTGGGGCCCACGAGCCCGGTCACGTGCCCGGCTGGAATACTCAGCGTGCAGTCGGACAACGCCGTGCGCTGTCCGAATCGCTTGCCAAGACCGTGCGTCTCCAGAACGGCGGTCATCTCGCTTCCTCCTTGTCGGCGGCCCGGAATGTGTCAAGGAACAGGGCCTCGATGCTCTCGTCGTCCAGGCCCGCCAGGCGCGCCTGCGTGAGCCAGCGCCTCAGGTCCTCGCGCAGCGGGCCGTGCGCGGCCAGCGACTCGCCGGCCAGGGACCTGGTCACGAACGTCCCGACACCAGCCCGGGCGGCTACCAGCCCTTCGTACTCGAGCTCGCGGTACGCCTTGAGCACGGTGTTCGGGTTGATCGCCAGCCGCCCGACCACGTCCTTGACCGTCGGGAGCTGGTCGCCCTCACTCAGCAGGCCCAGCCTGAGCGCATGCCTGACCTGGTGAATGAGCTGCAGGTAAGGCGAGACGCCTGACCTGGTGTCCAGATGAAACTCGATCACCCGCGCTCCCATCGCCGCGCTCATTCAAATATCTAGCTAGCTAGTACTTTAGAACTCTAGCTTGCTGTGTGTCAACGATCGCACCCACGGGTCTGGCTGACGGCGGCGGGACGTCGCGCGATCATGAGACTGTGACTGGTCCTGGCCGCGACGGCCTGTTCGCCGGGCTGTTCGATCGCGGCGCCGCTGGCACCGGCGACGAGGCGTGGCTCCAGGCGATGCTCGACACGGAGGCCGCGCTGGCCAGGGCGCTCGAACGCGCCGGGCTGGCGGCCGAAGGCTCCGGCGCGGCCGTCACGTCGGTAGCCAGTGCCAGCCTTTTTTCCAACAGGTCGCTCGGCGAACTCGCGGCGGCCGCAGGTAATCCCGTCCCGGCGCTGGTCAAGGCGCTGACCGGGCTGGTACCCGAGGCAGGGGCCGCCGAGGCCGTCCACCGGGGCGCGACCAGCCAGGACATCATCGACACCGCGGCCATGCTCATCGCCAGCCGGGTCATCGACGCCGTCCTCGCCGACCTCGCCAGGTCGGCGGGGCACGCTGCCGACCTGGCGAGGCTGCACGCGGGCACGGTCATGGCGGGCCGGACGCTGTTGCAGCAGGCCGTGCCCGTCACGTTCGGGCTGGTCGCGGCCGGCTGGCTGACTGCCATCGACGAGGCAACCGACGGCCTGCGCGCGATCAGGTCACGGCGGCTGGCCGTGCAGTTCGGCGGCGCCGCGGGGACGCTGGCCGCGCTCGGTGCGGCCGGGCCTGCGGTGACCGCCCTGCTCGCAGACGAGCTCGGCCTCGCCGTCCCCGTGCTGCCCTGGCACACCGACCGCCTGCGGATCATCGAGCTGGCCGCCGCGCTGGCCGGAACGTGCGCGGTGCTCGGCAAGATCGCCAGGGACGTCACCCTGCTCGCCCAGACCGAGGTCGCCGAGGTGAGCGAAGACACGGCCGGCGGCGAGCGCGGCGGCTCCTCAGCCATGCCGCACAAGCAGAACCCGGTCGCCTCCGTCGTCATACTCGGCTGCGCGAAGCGGGCACCAGGCTTGCTCGCCACGCTGGCCGCAACCGCCGAGCAAGAACATCAGCGAGCGGCC
>JASIBM010000646.1 GCA_030045175.1 Streptosporangiaceae bacterium
CCCGACGCCGTAAGCCGCTCCTGGTACGCCGCAGCCGATTCCTTCGCGGCGGACTCCTGCTCTGGTGAGCGCGTGAAGATCGCCGACCGGTACTGGGTGCCGACGTCGTTTCCCTGGCGCATGCCCTGGGTCGGGTTATGCGACTCCCAGAACACCTTGAGCAGGTCGCGGTAGGACGTCACGGCCGGGTCGAAGACCACCCGGACCGCCTCCGCGTGCCCGGTGCGACCAGAGCACACCTCCTCGTAGCTTGGGTTCGGGGTGTATCCGCCCTCGTAGCCCACCGACGTCGAGATGACCCCTGGCACCTGCCAGAACTTGCGCTCAGCTCCCCAGAAGCAGCCGAGCGCGAACTCGGCGACCTCGCTGCCCTCCGGGTAGGGCGGCCGCAGCGGCGTGCCGAGCACCTCATGGCGCGCGGGAACCGGCATCTGCTCGGCCCGGCCAGGTAGCGCCTGCTCAGGGCTCACCAGGCGCGTCCTGCTCGCGCCGAAGAGGAAGCTTGCCACGACGTGTCTCCCGTCCCGCTCGCTGTGGTAATCGCACGTATACCAGCAGCGGCCGGGCCGCGCGCATTCCCGCCGCGCCAGGCCTGCGGGACGCGCTCCTAGCCGGTCCGCTCGACCACGAAATCACAGAGCGCCTCGAACGCCGACCTGGCGGGCACCTCGGGCAGCGCGAGTATCTCGTCGCGGGCCAGGTCGGCCCAGCGCCGCAGGTCGGCCTTTGCCTCCAGCATCGCCGGGTGCGCTCGCAGCAACTCGAGCGCCTCGGCGCACTTGCCCAGGTCGGCGAGGTCGCCGCCGCTCAGCAGCTCCACCAGGCGCCCGTCTGCCGGGCCAGCCGAGCGGAGCGCGTGCAGCACAGGGAGCGTCTTGATGCCCTCGCGCAGGTCCGTGCCAGGCGTCTTGCCTGACTGCGAGGGCTCACTCGTCACGTCCAGGATGTCGTCCGACAGTTGCCAGGCCACGCCGAGCGCGGCGCAAGCCGGGGCGATCCTAGCCTCGACGCCTGCCGGGGCGCCGGAGAACATCGCGCCGAACTGACCGGACGTGGCGATCAGCGAGGCCGTCTTCTCCGTGATCACGTGCATGTAGTGATCGAGCCCGTCCTGGCCGGGCCGGGGCCCGATGGTCTCCGCGATCTGACCGCTCACCAGCCTGCAGAACGTCTCCGCCTGGATCCGCACGGCTTCGGGGCCGAGGTCGGCGAGTATCTTCGACGCACAGGCGAACAGGAAGTCACCGGTCAGGATCGCCACCGAGTTGCCCCACCGCGAGTTCGCGCTCGGCGACCCGCGCCTGACGTCCGCCTCGTCCATCACGTCGTCGTGGTACAGCGTCGCGAGGTGGGTGAGCTCGATCGCGACGGCGGCGGGCACGACCCGATCGTCTCGCGGGTTGCCGAACTGAGCGGCGAGCAGCACCAGGGTCGCCCGGAACCGCTTGCCCCCCGCCTCCATCAGGTGCACCGACGTCTCGTCGAGCAACGGGTGCTGCGCCCTGGCGGCCTGCCTCAGCCCAGCTTCGACCCTGGCCAGGCCCTCGATCACTTCGGCCGCGACATCCGGGCCCGCCAGGTCCAAGGGAACGACCGTATTCACTGCATCCCCCATAGGTCCGCCTGCCGCCGCTGACCAACTGTCAACGTATTGTTCACCAAGCCATCAACAAGATAAGCACACTCTGGACCGGCCAGATAGGCAGGTCTGCCAGATTGCCGACGGCGCTGGCATTCAGCGCACGAATAGGTGCGCCGCCGCGTGGTGCGCGAGCGTGAGCAGGGGCTCGGGCGCGACGCCGAGCACGAGGGTGAGCAGCGCGCCGACGCCGACGGCGCTGGCTGTGAACGCGCTCGGCCGTACGACCGCGGGGCCGTCGGGCGCCGGGTCGCTGAAGAACATCAGCACGATCACGCGGACGTAGGGGAACGCCAGGATCGCGCTGCTCAGCACCCCGATGATCACCAGCGGCAGCGCCCCGCCAGCGATCGCGGCCTGGAACACCACGAACTTTCCCATGAACCCGCTGGTGAGCGGGATCCCGGCCAGCGCGATGAGGAAGAAGGCGAACACGCCCGCGACCAGCGGCGAGCGCTTGCCGAGGCCGGCCCAGCTTGACAGGTGCGCGGCCTCGCCCGCGTGGTCACGGATCAGCGTCACCACGGCGAACGCGCCGATGATCGTGACGCCGTAGGCTGCCAGGTAGAACAGGCTGCTCGACAGCCCGGCCACCGACGTCGCGACCACGCCGGTCAGCACGTAGCCGGACTGGGCGATGGACGAGTACGCGAGCAGGCGCTTGACGTCGGTCTGGGTGATCGCGATGATCGACCCGCCGAGCATGGTCACGATCGCGACCGCCCACATCACCCAGTGCCACTCCCAGGTGAGCTGCCCGAACGCCGCGTAAAAGACCCGCAGCAGCGCGCCGAAGGCGCTGACCAGCGTGCACGACGCCATCAGCGCCGTGACCGGGGTGGGTGCGCCCTGGTAGACGTCTGGCTTCCACGCCTGGAAGGGCACCGCCCCGATCTTGAACAACAGGCCCACGCCGAGCAGCGCCATCCCCGCGTACAGCAGCACGGAGTTCGAGGTCGCCGATCCGGCCGCCGCCGCGATCGCGGCGAGCCGCACCGAGCCAGAGAAGCCGTACAGCATGGCGACGCCGAACAGGAAGAACGCCGAGGAGAAGGCGCCGAGCAGGAAGTACTTCATCGCCGCTTCCTGCGAGAGCAGCCTGCGACGCCGCGCCAGCCCGCAGA
Organism: Streptosporangiaceae bacterium; assembly: GCA_030045175.1. Lineage (GTDB taxonomy): Bacteria > Actinomycetota > Actinomycetes > Streptosporangiales > Streptosporangiaceae > Chersky-822. Next base: position 2,764 of record JASIBM010000646.1, read on the forward strand.
GCAGGTACAGCGGCAGCGACAGCACCTCGAGCGCGACGAACATGGTGAGCAAGTCGTTCGCGGCGGGGAAGAGCAACATCCCGCCGACGGCGAACAAGGTCAGCGGGTAGACCTCGGTGTGGCTGATGCCCGCGAGCAGCCCTTCACGTTCCTCCGCGCTGCCTGGCACGGCCGCGGCCTGCGCGGTGAACGCGCTGACCTCATGGGAGGACTCGGCGATCAGCAGCACGCTGATGAACGCGAGCACCTCGATGGTGCCCTGAATGAACAGGGTCGGGCCGTCCATGCCCACGGTGCCAACCGCCAGCAGGCGGCCAGGGCTGCTGCCGGAGACCACCGTGCCGCTCGCCGCGAGCGCGATGGTCAGCGCGAACGCGCCTGCCAGGCTGCCCAGGGTGAGCGTGAGGTGCAGGGGACGGCGCAGCGCGCGCGGGGCGAACGCCTCGACGAGCACGCCAGCCACCGCGGCGCCGAACACCAGCAGCATGGGCGAGAGCTCCACGTACTGGAACCGCGGCGCCGGCAGCACGTGGACGACTGCCGCGACTGATCCGGTCACGGGTTACTCCTCTTACTTGAAGCGCTCGCCAGGTGCGGACTGGTCGCACGGTGCGGGTCGGCACTCCTGCCCGGGCGCAACGCATTCGCCGGGTGCGGGGGCAACGGGTTGGTGGAGTGCACCTGGACCAGGGTCTGGTGGACGGCCGGGTTGATTATGTTGATCACCGGCTTGGGGTACACGCCGAGCACGATGATCAGGGCGATGAGCGGGCCGACCGCCCAGAGCTCGCGGGCGCGCAGGTCCGGCATGCTGGCCACCTCGTCGCGCACCGGCCCGGTCATCGTCCGCTGGTACATCCACAAGATGTAGACGGCAGCCAGGATGATCCCCACCGTGGCCAGGATCGCAGGCACCTTATACCTGGTGAACGTGCCGATCAGCACGAGGAACTCACTCACGAAGGTGGACAGGCCTGGCAACGCGAGCCCGGCCAGGCCAGCGATGAGGAAGGTACCGGCCAGCAGCGGCGCGACCTTCTGCACGCCGCCGTAGTCGGCGATCTGCTGCGACCGCCGCCGCGCGATCATGAACCCGGCGACCAGGAACAGCGCGCCGGTCGCGAATCCGTGGTTCACCATGTAGAACGTGGCGCCGACCTGCCCCTGGCTGGTCATCGCGAAGATGCCCAGGGTGATCAGGCCGAAGTGGGAGACCGAGGTGTACGCGATCAGCCGCTTCAGGTCGCGCTGGCCGATCGCGACGACGGCACCGTACAAGATCCCGATCACCGACAGCGCTATCACAAGCGGCGTGAAGTAGTGCGAGGCGGCGGGGAACAGATCGAGGCAGTACCTGAGCATGCCGAACGTGCCGACCTTGTCGAGCACGCCGACGAGCAGCACCGCCGCGCCCGGCTGGGCGGCGGTGGCGGCGTCGGGCAGCCAGGTATGGAACGGCCACAGCGGGGCCTTGATCGCGAACGCGATGAAGAACCCGAGGAACAGCCACTTCTGCGCGGTCGCGCTGAGCACCAGGTGGGTGAGCGGGAGGAACAAGAATGTGCCTGGCTTGCCGCCGGCCGTCGAGTAGACGTACAGCGCGATGACGGCGACCAGCATAAGCAGCCCGCCGAGCAGGCTGTAGAGCAGGAACTTCACGGCGGCGTACTGGCGCTGGCCGACGCCATAACTGCCGATCATGAAGTACATCGGGATCAGCATCGCCTCGAAGAACACGTAGAACAAGAACACGTCAGTCGCGGCGAACACGCCGATCATCATGGTCTCGAGGACGAGCATGAGCGTGAAGTACGTCTTCACGCTGCGTCTTGGCGGCGCATCGCCTGCCGCGCGCGCCGATCCGTCCGCGTCGTTCCACGAGGCGAGCACCACGACCGGCATCAAGATCGCGGTCATCACGATCAGCACGAGCGCGATCCCGTCCACGCCGACCGCGTAGTGTATGCCGAACTGCGGTATCCACTGGTAGGTCTGGGTGAACTGGAACCTCGGCCCGCCGGGCTTGAACGCCACGGCCATCGCGATCGTGACGCCGAGCGTGACCAGCGTGGTGATCAGCGCGATCCGCTTCACGAGCAGGTCGCGTGCCCGCTTGTCTGCTTCGCTGCCAGGCGCCGAGCGACCCGGGGTCGCTCCGACCACGAGCGCTCCGGCCAGCGGGATCAGGCCCGCTACGGTCAGCCAGGGAAAGTTGGTCATGAGTTATCAGCGCCTCATCGCAGCTAGAGCCGCACCAGCAGCAGGGCGCCGACCAGCAGCACGGCGCCGACGAGCATGGAAAGAGCGTAGGAGCGGACGAAGCCGGTCTGTACCTTGCGCAGCCGCCCCGAGCTACCGCCCATCGTGGCCGCGATGGTGTTGACCAGGCCGTCCACGCCGCGATTGTCGAAGAAGACCGACAGCCTGGTGAGCCACTGGCCTGGCCGCATCAGCACGGACTCGTTGAACGCGTCGCCGTACAGGTCCTTGCGCGCGGCGACCGTGACGAAGCTGCCGCGCGGCGCGGTCGCCGGCACGGGCACCCGGCCGTACATGGCCCACGCGCCCGCGGCGGCGATCACCACCAGGATCAGGGCGATCCCGCCCGGCCAGGTGAATATCCCGTGCGAGGTCGGCGG
>JASIBM010000647.1 GCA_030045175.1 Streptosporangiaceae bacterium
CATGCGGGTCATCGACGGGATGCACCGCCTGATGGCCGCCTCCTTGCAAGGACGGGAGACCATCAGCGTCCTTTTCTTCGACGGCAGCGAGGCGGACATCTTCTTGCGCGGGGTCCAGGAGAACGTCGCCCACGGCCTGCCGCTATCCCAGGCCGACCGCCGCGCCGCGGCCGAGCGGATCATCGCCTCGCACCCGCAGATGTCCGACCGGGCGATCGGCCACTCGGTCGGCCTGGCGGCCAAGACCGTGGCGGCCATCAGGAGTTCAAGCGAAGAAATACCGCAGTCAAACGCGCGGGTCGGCCGGGACGGCAAGGTCCGCCCGCTGGACAGCGGCTTAGGCCGGCGGCGGGCCGCGGAGCTGTTGACGCAGCAGCCGGACGCGTCGCTGCGCGACGTGGCGCGCGCTGCGGGCATCTCCCCGGCGACGGTCCTGGACGTGCGCAAGCGCCTGGAACGCGGCGAGTCACCCGTGCCGCAACGGCCCGCAGCGAACGCCGCGCGCAACGGTGCCAGCGCTAGCGGCGCCGAGGCTAACGCCGGCAGCGACGGCTCCATTCGCTTCGGCTCGCGGGCATTGCCGCCGCCAGACCCGGCGGCCACGGTGGAAAAGCTCATGCGCGACCCGTCGCTGCGCAACACCGAGCACGGCAAGGGCATGCTGCGGCTGCTGCACGTCAACGCCGTCTGCGCCGAGCAGCTGCCGGCCACGGCGGCGGCCGTGCCCCCGCACTGCGTCGGCCTGGTCGTGCAGCTCGCCCGCCAGTACGCCAAGATGTGGCAGGACTTCGCGCGGGAACTCGACGGGCGGGCGCGGATCATCGACCCTTCGACGGCCACCCGCTAACCGCGCGGTGACAAACACTCCGGCCGGCTCTCGCGCGTTGCTGAGCACTTAAGATTCGCTGTAGATTATGGCGTAATGACGCCTTTAGATCTATGACTACGGGGCTTTCCGGCCGTGCCTGGCTAGGTTCAGACGTCAACCATGGTCACAGGAGGTTACTCATGAATGAATTGACCGAGCGATTGACCCTCGCGCAGCCGATCGTCATGGGCGGAGCAAATCCCACAGTGGAGGAACTCCGCAACCGGACCGGAGAGATGGGATACGTGCTGGTCAAATTCACTCAAACGCGAGGCGGCACCGAGCTGGGCTTTCCACTGGACCGCGCCACAACCGATCTCAGCAAGGCGAACTTCGATGAGGGCACCGGCGCCGTGCACGTCGAGGGCAACCTGATCCTGAACGACGACCCTGTGCGCTGCATCGCCGACATCGACCTGGCGACGCTCAAGGGCACCGGTCGGCTGAAGCTCGAGGAAAATGCTGCGGCGGTTACTGAGTAATGGCACCACGAGGGCCGTGCCTGCCGGTACGGCCCTCGTTCTGGCCGGATGAATGGCGAATTGGTCCGGTCCGGCCGGGTCGATGGCACATTGACCAGGCGGGCGGCGGCGCGGTCGCCGGACGGCTTGAGCCGGTCACTTTCCGCCTGACCCGCCGAAGCGGCTGACCTTGCCGAGCACGTCGTCGCTGTAAAGCCGCAGCGCTTGCTCGACCGCGAACTCAGCCATGTACCGGCGGAACTCGTCGGGAGATTCCTCAGCGAGGTTCAGCATACGGCGGTTAGCGCTTACGGCTGGCCCCGCGAGGCGACCGACAGCCCTCTCGATCGCCTCGTCCATGCCAGAGGGCTGCACGACCTCATCCACCAGCAGCCTGGCGGCGGGTTCACTCGCCCAGATCCGGCGTCCCTCCAGGATCATCTGGCGGGATAGCCGCGGCCCCACGCTTCTGGCCAGCCTGAAGTTCGCGGCGCCTGGCACGATGCCTTCCTGGGCGGCCGGGAGGCTGAAATAGGCGTCAGCGGCGGCGAGCACGTGGTCGAACACGAGCAGCAACTGCATCCCGCCACCGATGGCGAAGCCATCCACGGCAGCGACCCACGGTTTCGCGATTGCGGGGGACTGCCAGCGCGGGCCCTCCTCGGCAAGGACCCCCCGCACGAGCTTGTGAATGTAGCCCAGTTCACGGCGCAGCAGGAAATCCACCAGCGAGATACCGCCGGCGTGCAGCGCCTTGAGGTTAATTCCGGCGCAGAACACTCGCTTGCCGCGGTAGCGGGGATGGCTCATCTCTCCGCCGCGCACCAGGCCTACCCGCACGCCCGGATCGAGCAGGGCGAGGTCCACGGCGGTCTCCATGTCGTCGGCCTGCTGGTTGTCCTCCGCGTTCAGGCAATCATCGCGGCACATCGTCAGCCGGGCCGCGCCGTCGCTGCGCTGCATCCGCACGGATCCGAGGTCGGCCACGCCAGTCCGGCTGAACTCCGGCAGCAGCCGGAGCGCTCGGGCGGTCGGCCGTAGCATGGCGCTGAGCAGGTGCGAACCGGCCAGCGGCGAGCGCAGCACGCCACGCAGGAAGATGCCCTGATCGATCTCACGGCCCTCCTTGCCTGCCTGCGGTCGCGCTCGCTCGGCCGCCATCTGTTCCGCCGTGGGCACCAGCCCGGGAAACGCGATCGCTGCGGTCTCGACAAGCTCGCCAAGCCGCAGATAACACGTGCGGCGGTCGGTGAGCTCGTGGTAGACCGCCTCGGCATGGGTGTCCATGAAAACACCGCGAGCCGCGCGCGCGGCATCGTGCGCCGCCGCGGCGGTCGCGCGCTGCCGCGCCGACCGCTGCCCAGGCTCCGGCAGCGACGCGATCAGCTCGTCCGTGCGCTTCGCGGCCTCGGACAGGGCGTGCCGTGCGCGGGCAAGCTCGCCGCGCACGGCCCCGGCGTCGTCGTGAGGCTGCCGCAAGGCCATCACGCCGCCCCTGTGCCCGCCAATCGCAGCGCCCGGTCGCACGCCGCGAGATGAACGCCAAGCGCGTCCTCGAAGATGGTGGTCATCGCCTCAAGCATGAGCTGCCGTCTGATGGCTAGCTCGGCGCCAGGAACGGCGCCAGCCACCTCCAGCGCCTTCTCAAGCGCGAGCGTCGCGTTGGCTGCCACGTCGTCGATGACCCCCATCGCCTGGGCCGCGGCGGCCTCGATGGGCGTGCCGAACAGTACTGCCCTGCGAGCAAGCGCGGCCCCCGCCGCCTGCCGGGCGAGCCGGTACAGCGCCATGCCTGGCCAGGTCGCCCCGGCCACGACGGGCATCACCAGCCGCGCTCCTGCGGGCATGATGCGGTAGTCCGTAGCCAGCAGCGCGTCCAGGGCTGGCCCGCCGCAGTCGTCGTCCGCGACCGCGATGGTGACGGCGGTAAGGCGTTCCAGCCGCCGCAGCCCTCGTTCCCATTTGCTCACCAGGGCTACCGGCAGGTCGCTTGGCCAACCCGGCACGGGGACGCCCGACACCCGGAGGATCACGAACCTGTTCGCGTCACCGTCTTCGGCCCTGTCGCACAGCGCGCCGAGCTCGGCCACCAAGTCCGCCGTCAGCGCACGGCTACCGTCGATCCGGAGCATCAGGTCGCCGGTCACCATTGGATCAACGCCGTCTCGATCGTCGACCCGGGCCCCATGGTCATCAGGACGCCGTAGTCACCCGGCTTGGTCACACCCTCACGCAGCAGCCGCTCATAAGAGAACAAGAACGAACCGCTCGACAAGTTACCGTAATCGCGCAGCACACCGATGGTATGGCGCACGTCGTGCCGGGTAAGGCCGAGATTGATCCTGATCGCGTCGATCACCTTCTTGCCGCCGGAGTGCACGAGCCAGTGGCTGATGTCGCTGCGGCGCAGGCCGGTTCCGGCCAGCAGCCGGCCGACAACCAGCTCCGCGTGGGCGCCGACCACATAGGGGATATCCGGATCGAGATAGAAGCTGAACTTGCCCTGCGAGCTATCCCAGTCGTACCGCATGGCACCGAGCGCATCGGTGATGATGTGGCTGGCGAACGACAGGATCCGCGGCCCCTCCGTGGCGGGAAGGAACTCACCGTCCTCGTCGCCGGCGACCAGCGCGATGGCCGCGGCGCCGTCACCGAAGAGGCTGTTCACCACCGCGGTCCGCATCGTCGAGTCGAACGCGTAGGCGGCCGAGCATGCCTCCGTGCATAGCAGGACAGCGAGCTGGCCCGGATGAGCCGCAGACCATGCGGCCGTCACGCCGAGCGCGTTCAGCCCGGCGTTACAGCCCATGCCCACGACGTCAACCCTGCCGCACTGCGGCGCGATTCCCATCGCACGAATCAGCAGGGCGCTCAGGCCAGGGGTAAGAAAGCCGGTCGAGGTCACACAGCACAGGAGGCCGATGTCGTCGATGCCGGCTCCGGCGTTCTGCACGCACGCGTCTATGGCTCGCATCCCCATGTCGACCGCGAGAGCCTTGTGCTTGTCAAGCAGATCCCCCTCGGCCTCGATAGCCCTGGTGCCGTCGTCCGCCGGAGGCGGGAGCGAGAGGTAGCGCCGGTCGATGGCGCTGTTGAGGAATACTGAACGGATCTTCGGATCTGTGATGCAGAGAATTTCGAGAAGTTCCCTTTGTGAATAGGACTCGCCGGCTACGGCCGTACCGACAGCCGCGATCCTAGCGGCACTCACGGCGCTCCGGAGCGGTGCCCCAGCACCTCGAACATCAGGCCGGTTGATAGTCGCGCTGATAGTCATCGGTACGTCCACCCCCACCTGCGCGGCTTACTGCGGACACACGGCGTCGCTGTAATCACTTTGAGCCACCTTCCTCAAGAGGCACCCGCCAGGCTTTTCCTGGCGGGCCGGAATATGGAAAAACGCTTTCAGCTAGCCCGGGCTCTTCGCCTCGGCGTCGATAAAATGGGCAAGTCGTGTAATCCCGTCAACGATCTCTTCCTGCGTCAGGTAACTGACGGACAACCGGATGCTGTGGTCTCCGCCGCCATGGGGGTAGAAGTATGACATCGGCGTCCAGATGACTCCGAAGTTCTCCGCGGAGCGCTCCAGCGCGGCGTTGCCGGCCGTAAACGGCACGCGCATCGTGAGGAAGAAGCCGCCGTCGGGCTCATTCCAGCGGACGCCCACGGCAGCGCGCCGCTCAGCGGGGAAGCACCGGTCGAGCTGTCGCAGGGTAGCCCGCATGGCGTTCGCGTAGTAGTCCGCTGCCTGCGTGTTGAGCTCCGAGACCCGCCCTCCGCAGGCAATGAGCATGCCCGCGATGACCGCCTGACTCAACGGCGAGGTGTTCACGGTCACCATGCTCTTGATCTTGGCCAGCTCGTCGGCCAGCGTGCTGGTCCGGCCCGTGTCGTCGGTGACGAGCTGGTCGGCAACCGCAAACCCCACCCTGGCCCCTGGAAAGGCGGTCTTCGAGAACGAACCCAGGTGGACGACCCGGCGCTGGCGATCAAGGGACTTCAAGGTCGGCAGGTGCGGGGCGGGACTGACCAGCCGGTAAGGGCTGTCTTCCACTATCAAGATGTCATGCCGTGCGGCCAGCTCGAGCAGATCGTGCCTGGTTTTGACCGGGATCGTGGTGCCAGCCGGGTTGGAATGGTCTGGCACCACGTAGAACGCGCGCGGCCGGCGGCCGCGTGCGAGCTCGGTCCGGATCGCAAGCTCCAGGTCCGCGCAGCGGAACCCGTCCTCCCGCTCCTCGACCCCGGTCACCCCGATATCCAGCAGCCTGGCCGCGCCGGTAATCCCCACATAGCAGGGGCTGGAGACCAGGAACACGTCATCGGGCCCGCGGACGAGCGCCCGCAGCACCAGGAGCATTGCCTCCTGGCAGCCCACGGTGACCACGATTGACTCGGCAGGGACGTCGATGTTCTCGTCCTCGCGAAGCGAGGAGGCGATCAGCTCGCGGATCCGCCCCGCGGTGGGTCCGTACTGGAACATCGTGGCGCGGATCTGCTCGTGCGAGGTGCCGTGCGCCGCCAGGTGGTCGAGGTAGCGGCGTAGGTGGGCGAATATCTCCTCGGTGTCGAAGAAGCCATCGTACGGACGGCCCGGGGCGAACGAGATCGCCTTGGGATAACGGAAGGTGATCTCGTTGAGAAAGTTCATCGTGTCCAGAACGGGGTCAGACAGGCTGCCGTGCAGATCTCCCTTTCGCAGGGAAGCAGCCGTGGACGCGGCGATCGGCTCGCTCATCCGGCGGCACCCGAGTCGTCACGCTCCACCGCCTCATACAGTGCCCTGATGTTCGAAATGCCGAACCCGCGGGCACCCCGGCGCTGCACGAGCTCGTAGAACAGCGTGTTCCGCTGATACGGCGAACGCGTAAACAGCTGGAGCAGGTAACCCCATTCATCGCGATCGGCAAGCACGTTCGTAGCGCGCAGGTCTGCTATCTCCACTTTAATGCCAGGAAGCCGATTGGCGAGCATGTCGTAATAGGCGCCCGGGCTGCGCAGGAATTCTATGCCCAGGCCACGAAACTCATGAACTGCGGAGACAATATCATCGACGAGGAACGCAAGGTGCTGCACGCCCGGTCCGCTATACCGCGAGATAAATCCGTCCACCTGCCCTGGCTTCTTGCTGTGGTCTTGCTCGAGGATGGTAAAGGTAATGCCCCCGGATGGGCTGCGGACGACGATCGAGTCAATCGCCTGCTCGCCGATCTCGATGTACTCACCCGAATAGCGGGCGAGCCCGAAGGCTTCGGTGCAGAAGTCCGCGTAGTCCGCCAGCGTCCCGCCCTCAACGAGGATCGCGACGTGATCGAGCAGCCAGATTCGTCCGGGCCTCGCCGACGCTTCGGAGGCTGGCGTCCAGGGCCGGTCACTGGGCAGGCTGGTGCCAGCCGAGCGTGCGACGAGCGTGTGGCGTGTGTCACCGAATCCGGAGACGACCAGCTGGCCGGGTGCCGAGCTGATCAGCGAGGCGCCAGCCGCCACGGCCCGTTCGCAGGTCCGCACGGGATCGTCACATCCGAAAGCGATGTCCGCGATCCCGTCTCCGTGCGCCTCGATGAACTCCTCGGTCCCCAGGCCTGCCGTCACGATCAGCTGCACTGTCCCATGACGCAGCAACAACGAGCGCGTGCCTACGTCCACGGACTCCGCCATCTTGGTGAACCCGAAGGACGATACAAAATAGTCGACGGCTGACGTCATGTCGCTGGTGTACAGCTCGACATACTCGATGTCCTGCGCAGCCATCGAAGACCCTCCACTCAATCATGCGGCTCCGGGTCAGCTATTTCTCGCCAACTGTCTCCTTCTTGGGCGTCCTCGACGCGCGCGATCCGCTCGATTTCTTCGCTGCCGCAGACCCGTTCGATTTCTTCGCCGCCGCGGACCCGTTACCTGACGTGCTGTCGCCCGGGACGCTGCCCTGTCTCGCCGCGGCGTCCTCCTCCATTTGCCGGATAAGGCTATTCGGCCGCATATCTGTCCAGTTCTTCTCGATGAAATCGAGGCATTCCTGCCGTCCGTCTTCACCGAAGATGACTTCCCAGCCTTCGGGCACATCCGCGAAGATGGGCCACAGCGAATGCTGTCCCTCGTCGTTGATCAGGACGAGGTACTTGGCATCGGGATCTTCAAAAGGATTCGTCGCCACCGCGCATTCCCTTTCATTCGCACCTACGCTCACTGCTGGCCGACACGCAAATCTCACGCCCGGCTGACAGCTTTGTCAAGTTATGGACGCATGCGACAGGTCACCGTTCAACTGCGGTGCGTCATCAGCTGAACAGCGTCGCAGGTTAGAGCCTGACGAATTCTTGCCGAGAAATTCGATGATTGCCGAGTTTACCTCGTCCGGTCGCTCCAGGTAACCGAGATGCCCGCAGGAACCAATCTCGACATAGTCGCAGTCCGGAATAACTTCCGCCACTTCCGCGCATAGATGCGGAGGGCACATGAGGTCATCGGAGAAGGCGATCACCCGGCATGGCACCGGAACAGCCCGCAGCGCCTCACGGCGGTCGGTGCTGAGGTCGACCGCATCCTGCCCGCTGGCAGCGGCCCTGCGGGCGGCGGACAGTTCAAAGATCTCCAGAAACCCCGAGATCGCCGCATCGTCGTTGAGGGTGACCGGAGAAAACATCTGGAGGACGGTTACCGAGGCCTCGTAAGCCGCTGGCAACTGAACGCCACCGCTTGTCAGCGCTCTTTCCCCGGTCAATACCGCGCGGCGAGCCGCATCCGGCCGGGCGCGCAGCGCCATCAGCACGCAACAGCTGACCAGGTCCGGCCTGCTGACGGCCAGTTCGGCAGCGACCACCGCACCCAGCGAGGTCCCGACAAGCCGGCATGGCCCTGCATCCAGCGCCTCGATCAGCCCTGCGGTATCCGCCACCAGGTCGGCTAGCGAATAATCGCCCGGCGGCACGTCCGACGGCGGCACGCCCCTGTTATCGAATGTGATTACCTCATACCCGGCGCTTTGCAAGGCAGGGACCTGGTACATCGACCAGACATTTCCGCCGGCCGCCTGACCCATGATCAGGAGCACGCGTTCGCCACGTCCGGTGCGCTCATATGCCAGGCGGATGCCGTTGGCGTGTACGTAGGGCATGCCGTGACCGCCTCTTGCCAATAGCCAGCTATCGCGACGATTATCCCATCGACAATAGGATAACCTGCCTTACATGTTCAACTGCTGCATCATAACCGGTTGAACGCCATGCTGGCAGATAGCAGTATATGCCTTAGCAGCCAGTCAAGTTAACCTGGCGGCAAGGCGAGGTGCAGGCACGGGTTCGGAGCGGAGGCGGGCACAATTGGTTACCGGCAGGGTATTGCAATTCGATCAGGCGCGCGGTTACGGGTTTGTCGCGGCGGACGACGGCGGCGAGGACGTATTCCTGCACGCATCGGTATTCGACGGGGATCCGTACGAGCTTGTCCCGGGCATCAAGATGGAATTCAAGATTATGGCGGGCGACCGGGGACGGAAAGCATTCGCCGCGCGCGTCATTGACGATGAACCCGAGAACGACCTTGTTCCGCCGCCGCGGCCGGTTTCGCCGCCCCAGCCGGCGCCTGAGTCCCGCCCGGGTCCAGCTTCCCCGCTCATTTCGGCGCCTGGGCCGACCTCGGCACCTCCGCCGGCTCAGGCGAGCACCGGGCCGGCACCGCATTCTCCTGGCACGGGCCAAGCGCCGGATGACGACCAGATGTGCGACGCGCTGTCACCAGCCGAATTCGAGCAAGAGCTCACCGAGCTGCTGTTGAGCGATGTCCCTTCGCTGACCGGTCAGCAGGTTCTCGAGGTGAGGCAGACCGTGCTGCAGTCCGCGAAGAAGCACGGATGGGTGGACATATAAGATATATGAGCCAGACGGCGCGATATCTTTCCGCGTGTTCATCTATTCCGGCCCTTCCGGCCGGTCACCGTGCACGGTTTGACCCGTGACATCGGCAGTCTCCTCCCGCTGATCCGGGCCTATCCGCTGCTCAGCCGCATGGCCGGCGGGCACCGGCGCGCGAGCCGGCCGGATCAGCGAGAGCAACGGCCCGGTCATGAGCGTGGTCAGCAGCGCCATCAGCACGAGCACGGTGAACAGCCGCTGGTCGATGAGGCCGGCCTGGAGCCCGACGTTGAGCGCGATCAGCTCAGTCAGCCCTCGGGTGTTCACCAGCGCGGCGATCGTGGCGGACTGGCGCGGCTGAAAGCCGGAAAGCCGGGACGCCGCGTAGGCCGGCCCCAGCTTGCCCGCGCTGGCGATGATGACGATCAGGGCCAGCAGGATAAGCGCGTCGCCACGCACGTCACCGATGTTGAGCGACAAGCCCGTGACGATGAAGAACAGCGGCAGCAGCAGGTTCCCTGCCTGGTCCAGGGAGCGAACCACGTCTGCATCGGGCACGCCCTTTCTGGCGCGCATGGTCAGCCCGGCCAGGAATCCGCCGAACACCGGCTGCAGTCCAAGCGTCGCGGTGACCCACGCGCTGGCCATCGCGAGCACGAACGCGACCAGCACCAGATTCGACACCAGCCACCGGCTCCGGCTGGTCCACGCGGTCAGCGCCGGGCGCACCCCGAGCAGCATGACGGCCACGAAGCAGCCGGTCAGCAGCAGCGTCACCGGCCACGAGAAGTGCCTCGCCTGGCCGGTGCCGATGAGCGCCGCCGCAAGCACCAGCCAGGCCAGCACGTCCATGGTTCCCGCCACGGCCGTCGCGACCGTGCCGACGGTGGTTCCGGCCAGCCCGCGATCGCGGACGATCGCCGCAAGCACCGGCATCGCCGTGATTGACATGGCCACGCCCATGAACAGCACGAAGGAGCGGCCGTCCCGAGGCTCCCCGATCGCGGCGAAGCCCGAGCGGTACAAGAGCACGCAAGCGATTCCGAGGCCCATCGGCACGGCAAGGGCGGTCGTGGCCACCAGCGGAACCGCCCGCCCGTGCCCGCGCATCGCCCCGAAGTCGAGCTCGTACCCCACCGAGAACATGAAGACGACGACGGCCACCTGAGCCAGCGACGTCAGCGATGGCAGCACGGCTGGCGGGAACAGGTGAGTAGTCAGGTGGCCGGGCAGCCTTCCGAGCAGGCTCGGCCCGAGCAGCACTCCGGTGAGTATCTGCCCTATGACAGCCGGCTGACCGCACCGGCGGGCCAGGGCGCTAAGCAGCAAGGAAACGAAGATAACCAGCGCGACATCGCCTACCACGGTCGTAGCCACTGGCCAACCGCCAATCTCGGAACTAAACCATTGAGCCCGCACGCTCGAAGCAGCACCGAACGCGCTCAGGAAACAGCACTAATAGTTAGGCGCGCAAGCGCGGCAAATAAGGCGGCGCACCCATCGCTTGCCCTTCCGGAGGTTGACACAATGCCGCTTAGCACCGCGGCGGCCGGCCTGGCTGAGACCTGACCGGCCCGGATCTCGTCCCATGGGTCACTTGGTCACCTCACGTCACCGATCATGATCGTTCTGGTCGGATGAATGGAGGATTGGTCCGGTCCAGCCGGGTCGATGGCACATTGACCAGGTCGGCGGCGGCGCGGCGACTGGGAAGGGCTGGCGAAACGATTGCGAAACCGGCAAGATCGTCCTTAGCCGCGCTTAGGCCAGGCCGGTACCGACTGGACCAGGCCGAGCGGGAGGCTGCCGGTGAGCAGGGCAAGGGCTAGCTGACCACGCGAGCTTCCCGCGAACCTCCCCGCTGGACAGCGTTGCCGTCTCCGCTGGGCGGATATCCTGAACGGCATGGACATCCGGGCGAGTGACAAGATCCCCGGAGCCAGGATCCGCTTCAAACGACCCGTGCCAGCCCGACCTTCGTCAGATGTAAGGCCGCGGGAGTGGCTGGCGCTGGCTGACGGAGCTGTCCAGGAGGCCAGGACCGAGGGGCCCGCTCTCGCCCTCGTCGGCCAGCCGCTGCCGTACCAGCCGGGTCGCGCCGAGCGGCGAAGCGGCGTGCCCGCCGAGGTCATAACTGCCGATCACGTACCTAATTCCTGTACCTGCTCGTGGGCGTATTCTCACGGAAAGCTGACATTGAAGCACTACAACGCGGCATGCCCGGTGCACCTGGCAACCCTCGGTCGCTAATCCAGGAAACGCTCGCACATACCATCCGCTGAGCGAGCACAGCCGGATCACACGGGCATGTTGTCGTAGGCGACCATCCTCAGCTCGGAGCTGTAGTGCTGGCCCTCGCGGTCGGTGAGCCAGAGCTGGCCCAGGTCGGGGAGCATCTCGGTGACGGTGTACTCGCCCTGCCCGGC
>JASIBM010000648.1 GCA_030045175.1 Streptosporangiaceae bacterium
CCGGGCGGCCTGACGCCGGGCGGCCTGACACCGGACAGCCTGACGCCGGACAGCCAGACGCCGCGCGGCCTGACGCCGGCTGGCCTGACGCCGGGCAACCGGGCTGCTAAGCGGCACGCCCTAGACGGGCAGCGCGAGCGCCGCGACCAGGAGGGCGGCGATCGCGGCGAGCACGCTCAGCCAGCCAGTGCCAGAACCACTGGCCGGGAGCATGGCGGCGCCCGCAGACAGGCCGGCCAGGCACACCCCGCCGATGATCAGCGGCAACTGGGGCCGCAGCACGACCGGCCTGGCCTCGCTCTCGGCGAGGTGCAGGGCGAGCAAGAAGCCGAGCAAGACGACGCCGAGCAAGACCGTGTGCCATGGCCTCGACGGATGCAGCGCCTCGAGCACGAGCACCGCGATCGTCATTGCCTGCGCCCAGGGGACCGCGCTGAACACCAGCCACAGCCGCAGCAACATCTTCGCGCTGGATGAGAGGCCGCCGAACGGCGAGCCAAGGCCATCCGCGCCATCCGCGCCGTCTGGGCCGTCTGCCAGGTGCAGCCGCGTGCCGGGGCGTTTCGCTGCGGCCGTCGCGGCCAGGGACACCAGGCTCGCAGCGGCGCAGCAGGTCGCCGCGATCAGGACGAGCCTGGCGCCTGCTCCGGCGCCCGACATCGGGAAGGCCGCCCACGAGACCGCGCCCGCGGCGAGCAGCGCCACGGCCAGCACGGACCTCATGACCGGTTCACCATGGCTCTTCGAGTGAACGGGGCGAGCGGCTCGTCCAGGCTGGCCTTCCCGTCCCAGTGCACCACGGGGATGCCGATCTCACGCAGCGAGAACCTGATCGCCTGCTGCTCCATCCGCCAGATCCGCCTGGCCAGGTCCATCGCCCGCCGGTCGCGCGGCCGCAGGCTAGCTCGCGCGTCCGGCTCGGCGCAGAGCACGTCGACGACTATGGTGGCGAAACCCCGTTCGCGGAGCTCGCGCAGGCCCTCTACCATCCGCAGGCTGAGCAGCGGGCTGAACACGATGATCAGCGCGCCGGACGGCAGCGCCGCGTGCGGCAGCCGGGCGATCGCCTCGGCCTGGTGGCCCAGGCCAGAGTCCGTCATGATCAGATCCATGATCTTGTGGGCCTGGCGCCGGCCAGGTGCCGGGCTGATCCAGCGCACCTGCCTGCCGAAGCTGATCAGCCCGACCCGGTCCCTGGCCGCCAGGTAGGACGACGCGGTGCCCACAGCCGCCCGGATCGCCAGGTCAACCGAACTGCCGCCGGCCGGCCCGACGTCGGTGCTCAGGTCCGCGATCACGACCACGGTCTGGGCGCGTTCGGCGGCGAAGGTGTTGATCTGGAGCGTGCCGCGACGGGTGGTGGCCGGCCAGTTGATCCGCCGCTGCCTGTCGCCAGGAACGAACTCCCTGACCCCGGCGAACTCCAGCCCCTCGCCGGCGATCCGCGCCGCGTGCTCGCCGAGCCTGGCTGGCAGCTTGCTGAGCACGACCAGGGAGTCAAGCCGCGCGGCCGCCGGATAGCAAGAAAGCACGGGCACGCCGACGGTCAGCTGGCCTTCGGCGAGCCGCCAGCGGTCGCGCAGCGTCACTTCGATCGTGCCCGGTTGCCTGGTGCCCCACGATTCGGCACGGAACCGCAGCCAGAACCAGCCGTCGCCGTCGGCCCTGACCTCACCCGGGGTGATCCACGCGGCCGGGCGGAGCCTGATCGTGGTGATCGCATCGCCCTGCCCGGTAACCCGGATGCCGACCGTGGCCTGGTCACCCTCGGTGATCAGGCTGGCGTCGTCGGCCAGCGTGACCGTGACGCTGGCCGGGCGGCGGGCGCGGACCGGAATCAGCAGCAGCAGGGCCGGGCCTGCGATCCCGGCGAACTCGGCCCTTCTGGTGATGACGGCGATGAACAGCCCGGCGAGCGCGAGCGTGACCAGCCGGCGCGCGTGGCCGGACAACTGCCACCGCACGGGCGCCTGCCGCGGTGAGCCGACGGTCAGCACCGTCGGCCCGTTGGAAGAGAAAGATCGAAGATCATTTGCGAACAAGGCCCTCGGGGTCCGTGCGTGGCACAGGGACGCTGGTCAAGATCCTCGCTATCACGTCGTCGGCGCTGACCTTGCGCACCCACAACTCCGGCCGCAGCGTGATCCGGTGGGCGAGCACGGGTATTGCGACTGCCTTGACGTCGTCGGGGATGACGTAGTCGCGGCCGCGCAGCACCGCGTGCGCCCGGGCCAGCTGGATCAGGAACAGGCCGCCGCGCGGGCTCGCCCCCACCTGAATCTGCGTGTTCAGCCTCGTCGCCCCGACCAGGGCGACGACGTAGTCGACCACGTCGGGTGACACCTCGACCTGCTCAAGCGAACCGCGCAGGCCGATCAGCTCGGCCGGGCCGGTCAGCGCCCGCAGCACGACCTCGTCGGCCGCGCGGTCCAGCCTGCGCTGGAGCATCGTCGCCTCGTCGGCGCCTTGCAGGTAACCAAAGCGCAGCCGCATGCCGAACCTGTCGAGCTGGGCCTCGGGCAGGTCATAGGTCCCCTCGTATTCGATCGGGTTCGCGGTGGCCAGCACGATGAACGGCTGCGGCAGCGGCCTGGTCTGGCCGTCCATGCTCACCTGGCCCTCGCCCATGGCCTCGAGCAACGCGGCCTGGGTCTTCGGCGGAGTCCGGTTGATCTCGTCGGCGAGCACGAGCTGGGCGAAGACCGGGCCTGGCCGGAAGACCATCTCGCCGCTGCGCTGATCGTAGATGGGGGCGCCGATCACGTCGGAGGGGAGCAGGTCGGGCGTGAACTGTATTCGCTTGAAGTCAAGGCCGAGCACTCGCGCGAACGATCGGGCGGTCAGCGTCTTGCCGAGCCCGGGCAGGTCCTCGATCAGGACGTGGCTGCCTGCCAGGATGGCGATCAGCACGAGCTCGAGCGCCTGGCGCTGGCCGACCACCGCGCGCTCAACCTCGTCGAGTATCAGGCCGCTGCGCCCGGCGGTCTGCGCCGGGGTGAAGGTCGAGTCGGTCACAGCTGCTCCAGTCGTTCGATCAGCGCGGCGAGCGCGCCCGGCGATATCCCCGGCTTGCTGCTCGCGTCTTCCGGGCTCGGGCGCCGCGGGTCGATCCAGAACCACAGGTCGTCGCGGTCATCCGCGCCGAAGAGCAGGCGCCTGGCGGCCAGCGGTTCATGCGCCAGGTTGATCCCGTGGCGCTCGGCGAGCCGGGCGGCAAGCAGGTTCGTCAGCCTGGGGCGGGTTCCATAGTCCCAGGCGCTGAGCGATCTGGTGCCCGTTGTGAGATCGCTCTGGGTTCGCCAGAATCCGGTGAACGTGTGGCTCAGCCGGATCTGCTCGAGTCCAAGCGGGCCAGGGATGTCCGGCGCCTCCCCGGCCGGCGGCGGCTCGGTGTCGCGGTCGCCCGGCGGGTTCTCGCGGGCCACCAGCGAGCGAAGCAGGACCAGGCTGGCCGCGACGCTGATCAGCACGACCAGGCTGGCAGCCGTGGGGCCGTCGAAGGCCCAGGCCGCGGCGCTGAGCGACAGGAGCAGTCCGGCGGCCACGGCGAGCTCGGGCCTGGCGCCTCGCCAGCCGTTCATCGCGGCGTACCGCCCGCGCTGCGAGCGCTGGCGGCCGGCCGGGCGGGCTGGACCGTCGCGGCCAGCTCGGCGAGCGCGCGCTCGGCCTCGTCCCGCTTCGTCGGCGGCATCGGGTGACTGGAGAACCTGGCCTCGTAGAACAGCGCGGTGAGCTGGCTGGCGGGCTCCGCGCTGACCAGGTCGCCAGCGACCGCCCTGGCCAGCAGCTCGTCTGGAGTCTCCGCCGCGCGCCTGGCCGCGCCCGCCTTGGCGAGGCTCGCCTCCATGGCCAGGTAGCAGCCGATGATGGCGGCGCGGGCGTCGTCGAGCTCGCGCAGCGCACGCCGCCCGGATTCGAAGGCCAGGGCCAGTTCGGCGGGGAACTCGATCATCTCGTCGATCAAGGGGTTAGTCGCTGGCAGGCGTGCTGCCCGCCGCAGCCACGCCAGGTAGACGATGGCCACGACCGCCACGATCAGCGCGGCGATCAGCACGTACTGGAAGATCGTGAGCGCGATCGAGCCGCCGCTCCCGCTGGTCCTGGCCTGGCCGATGACGAGGTGATGCCCGCCCGGTGGCGACGGCGGCAGCCTGCGCGGGCGGATCGCGATCCTCGGCTCGTGCAGGAAGAAGAGCGCGACCGCTACCGGGATCGCGAAGAGGCCGGTTCCCAGGATTCGGGTGAGGATGACCCGCATGCGGGTGGCCAGGTCGTCGGGAGAGCTTGCGTTGGCGGTAATGGCTTGGTTCTCTCGCGGGCGGCTGGCCGCGGGCGAGAGCGGCCGGCCGCGCGATTGCCTGCGCAGCACGACGACGAGCAAGGCGGCGAGCGCCGCCTCTAGCGTTATCCCGATGATGATCACGACGCGCCCGGTCGGGGGGGCCCAGCCGACGGCTGGGCCGGCGACCCGGATGCCCACGACCGTGATCGCTAGGAGCAGGGCCGCCAGGATGGCGCGTGCTCGCGTTCGTTCCGACATGTCAGGATGAATTTTACCGACGTTCGGTCAACCTGGCGGCGCCCGATCCGGGCCGTCCGTTATACCTGGGACGGACCGCCCGATCAGACCGCGGGGTGATGACAATCGCTCCGGGGACCGCGAAAGTAAGTAACGCTGATCGCGTTCCTACCATGGTTCGCAGCCCATTCGTAAGACAATTGGCCGAAGAAAGCGAGGCACGCCGACGTGACCGCGGAGCTAGGACGCCAGGCCGGCCCGCCTGAGCCGGTCATCGTGACGAGCGAGCTCACCAAGCGGTTCGGCTCGGTGATCGCGCTCGAGCAGCTCACGATGACCGTGGACCCAGGCATCACCGGCCTGGTCGGCGCCAACGGGGCAGGCAAGTCGACGCTGATCAAGATCCTGCTCGGCCTGCTGCCGCCCACCAGCGGCTCGGTCGCCGTGCTCGGCTGCGGCGTCGCGACGCACGCCGAGCGCGTCAGGTCGCTGACCGGGTACATGCCAGAGCACGACTGCCTGCCGCCGGACGTGACGGCCACCGATTTCGTCACCCACATGGGCCGGATGTCGGGCATCGGTCCGACCGCGGCGAAGGAACGGGCGGCCGAGTCGCTGCGCCACGTCGGGCTGTACGAGGAGCGCTACCGGCAGATCGGGACCTACTCGACCGGCATGAAGCAGCGGGTGAAGCTCGCCCAGGCGCTCGTCGGCGACCCGATGCTGCTGCTGCTCGACGAGCCCACCAACGGCCTGGACCCGGCCGGCCGGTCCGCGATGCTCGACCTGATCGCCAGGATCGGCGCCGACTTCGGCATCTCGGTCGTGGTCGCCTCGCACCTGCTCGGCGAGATCGAGCAGATCTGCGATCACCTGATCGCGATCGACGGCGGGCGGCTGCTGCGGGCCGCCACGATCAGTTCCTTCACGCAGGCGAGCCAGGTGCTCGCGATCGAGGTCGACGAGGGCGTGGAGCTGCTCGCCGCCGAGCTCACCAGGCGAGGCCTCGATCCGGTCAGGCACGAGCGCGAGCTGCTTGTCCTGATCGCGTCCGAGGCCACCTTCGACGAGGTGCGCGACGCCGTGGCCGACCTCGAGCTGCCGCTCAACCGGATGGAGCAGCGGCGGCACCGGGTCGAGGAGCTGTTCCGCGATCCCGCGCCCGCGGCGGACACGATGACAGGAGCCAGTGATGGTCACTGACGGCTCGCCGGTTGGAACTGGCGTCATTCATGACATCGGCTACCAGCGCTATGACGGGCCGCGGCTGGGCAGGTGGCAAATCGCGACCGCGCTGTGCTGGCACAGCCTGCGGTCGGCGTTCGGCATGCGCAGGGGCGCGAAGGCCAAGATCGTGCCGGTGATCTTGTTCGTGATCATGTGCGCGCCTGCCGTGGTCAACGCGATCGCGATGGAGCTCAACCCGGCGCACGCCCGGATCGTCAACTACGACACCTACAACCCGCCCCAGCTGCGGGTGTTCCTCGTGCTCTTGTTCATCGCGGCGCAGGCGCCCGAGCTCGTGGCCCGCGACCTGCGCAGCAAGGTGCTGCCGCTGTACTTCGCCAGGCCGATGCGCCGCCTTGACTACCCGGCGGCCAAGTACGTCGCCTTCGTGCTCGCGCTGCTCGCGATGATCGACATCCCCATCGTGCTGCTCTACATCGGCACGGTCCTGCAGGTGCACGGCTGGAGCCAGGTCTGGGCGCAGACCCGCGCCGCGTTCCCTGGACTTCTGGTCGGGCTGATGTGGGCGGTGGTGCTCGCGGCGGTGGGCCTCGCGCTGGCCTGCGTCAGCGGTCGCCGCGCGTTCTCGACCGGGGCGGTGGCCATCTTCTTGTTCATGACATTGATCCTTTCGCTGGTGCTGACCAACATCGCGGAGCAGCCGGTCCCTGGACAGGGGCCAGGTCCTGGCGGTGG
>JASIBM010000649.1 GCA_030045175.1 Streptosporangiaceae bacterium
GCCGCACCCCAGCCCGTCCCGGCTCACAACGCGGCTCCGGTCCGGCCGCCGTGCCCCTCGCATCCCAGCGCCACGGGAGGCGCCGGCAGGCATTACACCGCCCCGTCCTGCCTGGGCGGCCGGACGCCGCCGGCCAGGCACTGGCGATCGCCCGGCTGCTGGCCAGGCCCGCAGCCGTCCTGGTCGCCAGACCCGCAGCGAACCGGGTCGCCGCGCCCATCCTGGCCGCAGGGCGCTCGCCCGGCAAGCCACCCGTCCTGCGGCCCCGCCAAGCTCCCGGCACAGACGCCCAAGCCGCGGCGCGGTCAGCCGTACCCCACACCACAGCCGCGCCCGCACTAGGACACGTCGCGGCTCCGGATTCAGCCAGTACAGCTGCCCGGCCCGCTCGGCTATCTCGGCGAGCGAGGCCCGCCGCGCACCAGGATCACTCGTCCAACTCGCGGCTCAGACACCAGCAGGTCACCGTTCGGCTCGACCGCCACGGCCTCCGGGGTCAGCAACGACACCGCCGTGGCAAGCCGCCCGTCAGGGACGATGCCGTACCCGCCGCCCGCGATCGTGTAGATGTCCCCGGCCGTCATCTGCCGGCCGTAGAACCTGCCCGACCTGGCAGCCACGACTCGCACCCGATTGCCTCGGTAGGCGCACGCGACGATGATGTTGCCCGCGGCGTCCACGGCGACCCCCTCCGGGTGGCGTACCAGCGCGCCCACGGCCGGGATGCCGTTCGCGAGGCTCGTCCCGCCGCCGGCCACCGTGTAGATATCCCCGGCCGTCATCGACTGCCCGTAGAACGTCCCTGACTTGACCGCGATCACCCGGATGTCCTGATCGCCGGTCGCGGCCACCACCACGTTGCCCACGGCGTCGGTGGCCACCCCGCACGCGCCGACGATCTCCGCGCTCGTCGCCGGGCCGCCGTCGCCGCCCGGGGTCAGGCCCCCGGCGATCGTGTAGATGTCGCCCGCGGTCATCGGCTGCCCGTAGAACGTGCCCGTGGTGGCCGCGAGCACCAGGACCCGTCCGAAGGCGATGCTGCAGGCGTCCTCGGACGAGTAGTAGCCCGTGGTGATCAGCACGTTGCCTGCGCTATCCACCGCCACGCCGCCAGGCTGGATCGCCGCGGCGGCCCCGGCACCGCCGTTCGCCGGCCACTCGGTCCCGCCCCCGGCGATCGTGTAGATATCGCCGGTCGTCATCCGCTGGCCGTAAAACTTGCCTGACCGCGCCGCGACCACCCGCACCCGCTGATTGTTCGTATCAGCGAACAGCACGTTCCCGTGCCGGTCCACCGTCACCCCGAACGGCCACCGGATTTCCGCGCTCGTGGCCGGCCCGCCGTCGCCACTGAATCCGTTCACGCCATTGCCCGCGATCGTGTAGATGCGCCCGGCCCGCGTCGGCTGCCCGAAGAACGAGCCCGTCACGGCCGACACCATCTCGATCCGATCGTTGGTCGAGTCAGCCAGGTAGACATTGCCCTCGGCATCGGCCGCGACGCCGTTGAACTGAACAGTGTTGTATACCGGGTACCCAGGGAACGACCTGGAGAGTTCGGCGCTCGGCGCCGGGCCGCCGTCACCTGAGTCGGAATACGCGCTACCGTCGCCTGCCACTGTGTAGATGTAGCCGGCGCGCATCGAGATGCCGTAGAACCTCCCCGACCGCGCGGCGACGACCCGGACCCGCCGGTTACCTGTGTCCCCGATCACGATGTTCCCGTAGCCGTCGACGGCGACTCCCAAGGCCCCGTAGATGCGCGCGTCGCCCACCGGACCACCGTCGCCGCGATAGCCCTGGTACCTGGCGGTCAGCCGGTACACGTTCCCTGCCACCATCGACCGCCCGTAGAACCTGCCCGTCCGCGCGGCAAGCACCCTGATGCCGTTGCCGACGGAGATGAGGTTGCCGAACCGGTCCCTGGTGACCGCGCCGCCGATCCTCGTCGTGATCACGTACGCGTGCCCGGCCACCATCGGCCGGCCGTCGAACGTCCCTGACCTAGCCGCGAGCACGAACACCCCCCGCGGGCCACTGATCATCGGGTTCCCTGCGGGGTCCGTGGTCGCCGGGCCGATCGAGGTCGAGTGCGGCACCTTATACACCTGGTACAGCTTCCCTGCCCGCATCTCGCGCCCGTAGAACCTGCCGGTCCGCGCGGCCAGCACGAGCACCACGGCGTCATAGAAGAACCCGTACCCGCTGGCGCCGTCGCAGCTGATCACGAGGTTTCCCGCGTAGTCCACCGCGAGGCCGGCCACCACCTGGGAGAGATGGGCCAGCGTGTAGATGTGCCCTCGCAGCATGTGAGTGCCGTAGAAGGTGCCGGTGCGGGCCGCGATCACCCTGACCTGGTTCTTGAAGCCGACCTGACCGCCGAAGATCAAGTTGCCGGCGTGGTCAGCGGTGAGCGCGCACGGCCGGAGCAGGTCCGCCATGGCGGCCGGGCCGCCGTCCCCTGAGTTGCCGAGGACCCCGGTGCCTGCCACGTTGGTGAGCCACCCGGTGCGCGGGTCAAGCTCACGGATCACGCTGCCGTTCTGATTCGTACCGCTAGGGCCGGCGTCGGCGAAGTACACCCGCCCGCCCGCGTACACCACGCCGCACGGCGCGGTCAGCGCGACCGAGGTGCCTGGCCCAGGCCCGCCAGGCCCGCCAGCGAAGTCCGTCGCTGTCCCAGGCGCGAGCCGCGCGGGCACTCTGGCCGGCCGACGACCCTGAGCGCCTGCCGACGCTGGTGCGGCCGGCGCCAGCAGCGCCGCAACGACGACCGTGGCCATCGCGACCACCCCGCCGGTCCAGGTAACCGCATGAACTCGCATCGCGCGCCTCCCGCTCCGACGACTGTCTTGTCGTTACGACGCGCAGGCACCAAAAACCGATTACCTCAGATTCGCAACTAACCAGTCCGCGTACCCGAGCCGGCCATAGCCGGACCCGCGGCCAGTGAATGCACGAAGTCCGCGATCTGGCGCAGGGTGCGGCACTCCCTGACCTGAGCGCACCACGGGGCATAACGGCCGATCACCGAGTCACCCTCGTTCCATTGCCGCCTCGGCTCAGGGTTCAGCCAGTACACCTGCCCGGCCCGCTCGGCTATCTCGGCGAACGCCGCCTGCGCCGGATCGAGGTAATTGGTCCGCGCGTCGCCGACGACGAGCACGACCGAGCGCTTGCTTAGCTGGTGCGCGTGCCTGCTGGCGAACTGCCGAAGCACGAAGCCGTAGTCGGACCCGCCGAGCCGGACCGCGCCCGCCGATGCCTCGCGCGGACCGAGGCGACGGCCAGCCGCCCGCGCCTCGCGGACCAGGCCGGTGATCTCGGTGACGTCGTCGACGAAGGCGAACACGCGTAGCCGGTTAAGCCTGCTGTCCAGCGCGATCAGCAGGTCGAGCGTGAATCGCGAGAAGGCCGAGACCGATCCCGACATGTCGCAGAGCACGACGATCTCCGGCCTCGGCGGCCGGGCCGGCTCGGTTGCCAGCCGGAACGGCACTCCCCCCGTGCCCATCGCCAGGTGCAGGGTCCTGCGGATGCTCAGCGTTCGCTTCCTGGACGCGCTGAGCTGCGCGAGCACGTAGGTCAGTCGCTGCGCGAGCGGGCCGATCGCCGCCGCCATCGCCGCGAGCTCGGCCGCCGACGCCCCCGCGATGTCGGCATCTTGCGCCAGCCCGACCCGCATGGTGGCCCGCACCGCACGCGCGCCCCGGTCGGCGACGAGCGCGCGGCGGATCGCCGCCCGCAGGTCCGCTCGGAAGCCCTCGATCGCCCGGTCAGCAACCGCCTCGTCCAGCCGAGCCAGGATCGCTTGGGTCGCCGGACCCGATCCGCCGCCTCCCCCGCCACGGCCCGCGTCGCCGCCTCCCCCGCCGCCGGCTCCCGGCTCCCCGGCCAGCCCGCCTTCACCCAGCCCGCCTTCACCCAGCCCGCCCTCGCGCGCGCCCGGCCCGTCCTGGCCAGCTAGCAACTCGGCGCGGATGCGCGCCAAGCCCGCCGCCGCGTCGACGGCGATCGCCGCGAACACGCCTGCGACCGGGCTGCCTGGCTCCAGCCCGCCGAACCTGCGCACATACTCATCGGCCAGCAGCCGCAGCAGCTGACCGTCCCGCGAGCCGATTGCCGCGCGCAGCGCCTCGCGCAGTTCCTGGTCGCTCATCGCAGCCATCGGCTGAGCTCCTGGCTCCCTCGCCCCGGCGGTGTGCAGCTCAAACAGCAGGTTGAAGGTCGCGAGCTGATCGGCGCGCTTGACAAGCGCGCACTGCAAGGCGGCCCGGACCACCTCGGGGTCCCGCAGCGAGATCGCCGACAGCGCCCGCGCGGCATCGAGGTGCTCGCCGACCGAGACGCCGATCCCCACCGCTCGCAGCTCGTCAACCAGCCCGGCGAGCATGTCCTGCATGGCTAGGCCGGCCTTAGATCCGCAGCTCGGCCCGCGCGGTGTCGATGTCCCGCTCGTACTTCAGCAGCACCGACAGCGTCTGCCTGGTCAGGTCGTCGGTCAGGTCGGTGGCGCCGAGCGTCAGCAGCGTGCGCGCCCAGTCCAGCGACTCGGCGATCGACGGCGGCTTCTTCAGGTCGGTCTTGCGCAGCAGCGCGACGAGCTCGGCGATCTCCCTGGCCAGGTGCTCGGCCAGGTCCGGGACGTGCAGCCGGACGATCTCGGCCTCGCGCTCGGTGCTCGGATACCCCAGGTGCAGGTACAGGCAGCGCCGCTTGAGCGCCTCGGATAGGTCCCGGCTGTTGTTCGAGGTGAGGAAGACCTGCGGGATGTGCCTGGCGGTCACGGTGCCGAGCTCCGGAATCGACACCTGGTACTCAGAAAGCACCTCGAGCAGGAGCGCCTCGCTCTCGATGTCAAGCCGGTCCACCTCGTCGAGCAGCAACACGACGGGCTCAGGCGAACGGATCGCCGCGAGCAGCGGCCTGCTCAGCAAGAACTCCTCGCCGAACACGCCCGCCGCGTCCAGGTCGGCCGTCGGCCGGCCCTGGTGAAGCTGAAGTTGCAGGAGCTGGCGCCGGTAGTCCCACTCGTAGATCGCCTTCGACTCATCCAGCCCCTCATAGCACTGGAGCCGGATCAGCCGCTTGCCAGCGGCGAGCGCGACGCTCTTGGCGAGCTGGGTCTTGCCGGTCCCGGCCGGACCCTCGATCAGCACCGGCTTCGCGAGCTCGGCGGCCAGGTACACGACCGTCGCCGTCGGGGCGTCGGCCAGGTACCCGGCCTCGCGCAAGCCGGCTAGCACCTGATCGATCGGGCCGGAAGAGCTTGTCACGCCTCAAGTATCGCCGGCGCCGCGCGGCCCCGGCCGCTCGTTCATGATCGGGGACGATCCTCAGCTGTGGCAGCTGGCAGACGACCGCGATCATGGAAATGGGCACGGTACAGCAAGCGGGAAGACATGTGCGACAATGGCGCCGGAGGGTCAATGTCTGGTCGGCAGGTCGAATCCGGCGTTGAATGGCTTGCCGCTCAGATCGAGGCCTACCAGCGGATGACCCCGCTGTACACGGTTTACGCCGACACGCTAAAGCACGCGCTTGAGATCGCGGTGGCCAAGCTATGCCCAGGGGCGATCGTCGAGGCGCGGCCTAAGTCCATCGCCAGCTTCGCCGGGAAAGCGCTGCGCAAGCGCGCGAAATACGCCGACCCGCTGGCCGGGTTCACCGACCTTTGCGGAGCTCGCGTCATCGCGCCCACCCGCGCGGAGGTCGCCGCGCTCAGCGCGTGGATCGAGGACGAATTCGAGATCTCCAGGCAAGACAGCGACGATGCGTCCGCGAGGCTAGGGCCGGTCTCGTTCGGCTACGGCTCCATGCACTACATCGTCTCCTTGCGGCCCGGCGCGGCCTTGAGTGTCGAGATACCGGAGGAGATCTACGGCCTGAAGGCCGAGATCCAGGTCCGGACGATGCTTCAGCACGTATGGGCGACGCTGGCGCACCGGCTGAGCTACAAGAGCGACCTAGACCTGCCGCCCTACTGGCAGCGGGAGTTCGCGATGCTCGCGGCCGAGCTCGAGAACGCGGAGAACGCCATGGGGCGGATCGAAGCCGGGCTGCCGCTGTATGCCTCTGGCCACCGCTCTTACCACGATGCCGACGAGATAGCCCGCGAGATCGCCCGGCTGGAGACCGTGCTCAGGTATGACGAGAGGAACGCGGAGCTGGCCTGCCGCATCGCCAGCCTGGCCAGCTCGGTCGGCGACTGGGCCATGGTCGTCGGCGTGCTCACCCCCTTCGTCACCGACGGTCAGGTCCCCGACCAGCCGACCCTGCTGACGCAGCTCGGGCACGCGCTGTGCAAGCTGCACGGCGAAGTGCCGGATGGCGAGCCGTTCCGGCTGGGCCAGGATTACCTGGCGCAGGCTGGACGGCCCCCGATCTCGGACTCGAAGGCGCTGTCGCATCTGGCAGGCACCTGGCGTGCGCGCGACGAGGACATCGCGGGAGATCTTTATCGTCAGGCATTCGTGCTGGACTCCGCCAACTATGACGCGCTCGTGCGGTACCTGGAGCATGAGATCAGCCGGACGAATAGCGCGTCTGTCCTGGCGCCCTACCGTCCCGTCATGGCGACCGCCCTCGATAGCTGCCGGATCGAGGCGCAGATGGGAATCAACGCGCCATGGCCGCTGTATGGGATGGCGAAGCTGCAGCTATTGCACGGTGATCCGGACGAGAGCCTGAAGACGTATTGCCTGGCCATCCGGGCGAGCACCGCCGCCTTCATGATCGAGGACGAGATCGTCGCCGTCGAGCGCCTGTCCTGCGCAGCCGATGAGATCGCCGGATTCGAGCTCATACGGCTGTTGCTGCTGGTCGGAGCGGCGGCGAAGTTCCCGTCATCGCGCAGCCTTCGGCGCCTGGACGCGGTCACCTCGCGCCTCGGCGCTGTCATCCGCGGACCTGTCGTGATCGTCGCCGGGGGCACAGAAAGCAGCGTCGAGGAGGAGCTGAGGGAGTACTCCGAACTTTTGCTGCAGGCGTTCGGCGACTACCACGGCACGATCATCTCCGGCGGCACGAAGAGCGGGATCAGCGGCATGGTCGGCGACATCGGGCAACATCACGCCGAGCGCATCCACACCATCGGCTACCTTCCTGACCGCCTTCCGCAGGACGCCGTCATCGACGCTCGTTACGGCGAGATCCGGCGAACCGGGGGCGACAGATTCAGCGCACTCGAGCCATTGCGGTACTGGGCCGACCTGCTCGCATCCGGCATCGAGCCGAGGGATACCAAGCTGCTCGGCATCAACGGCGGCAGCGTGACGGCCTATGAGCTCCGGATCGCGCTGCTGGTAGGCGCCATGGTCGGCGTCATACCCGAGTCGGGCCGTGAGGCGGACCGGTTGCTCGCTGACGAGGAATGGCTCGAGGCAGGCAACCTGCTCCGGGTGCTCGACGACCCGCACACCATGCGCGTGTTCATCAACACAGGGGCAAGCAAGATCACGGCGGATCTGCGCGAGACGATCGGGCAGGCGATCCACGACGCGCACCTCCGCGAGCAGATCGCCGCTTTGCCTGGCTGGGACCAGCTAGATCCAGGGTTGCGAGAGTCCAACATGCTCCAGGCGGACCACATCTGGTTCAAGCTCAGGTGGATCCGCTGCCAGACCAAGCGGGTCACCGACCGCAAGATCGCCCTGATGACCTTCACCGACAGCGAGGTCGAGACCATGGCCGAGATGGAGCACGGCCGCTGGAACCTGGAGCGACTGTCCCAGGGCTGGACCCTGGGCGAGAAGGTCGACCACGAGCGCAAGCGCAGCCCCTACCTGGTGCCGTGGGCGGAGCTGCCCGACCAGGTCAGGGAGTGGGACCGGCAGACCGTGCGCATGATTCCCGAATACCTGGCCGGGGTCCAGCTGGAGATTCACCGCCTGGACCCAGGGTAGGCGCCGGCCAGCCCAACCTCGGCGCACCCGATGCGCCAGTATGGCTGGCGAGACCCGGCGGGACAGTGTTTCCTATCAGAAAAGAACGGCGTCATGATCGGAAAGGAGTACGGCGATGCCGACCGTGCAGGCGAACGGCATAGAGATGTACTACGAGGTCCAGGGCTCCGGCGAGCCAATCGTCTTGATCCCCTACCTAGCGGCCGATCAGGCGTGCTACGCCTTCCAGGTCGCTGACTACGCGAACCACTACACGTGCTTCAGCGTGGACCTGCGCGGCGCTGGCCTGTCGGGCAAGCCGGAGGGCACGTACACCACCGAGTTGCTTGCCGACGACATCGCCGCATTCATGCAGGCTGCCGGCATCGACCGCGCCCACGTGTTCGGCCTGTCCCTGGGCGCCGCTGCGGGCATGTGGCTGGCCGCCAAGCACCCGGAACTGGTCAAGTCGCTCTCGCTGCACAGCGCGTGGGATCGCACGGACCCTTTCCTGCGCACGGTGGTCGAGACCTGGCGGATCATGGCTGAGGGCCTTGGCAGCGTGACCGACATGATGATCAAGGGGATCTTCCCTTGGTGCTTCACCCCGGAGCTTTACGCGGCCCGGCCCGAGTACATCGACTCGCTGGCCGACTTCGTGCGTGGCAGGCCGATGCCGCCGGTGGACGCGTTCATGCGCCAGTCCGGCGCGGTCCTCGCCCACGACGCCGGCGAGGTGCTCGGATCGATCAAGGCGCCGACCCTGCTGACCTTCGGACGGCACGACGTGGCGACCTCGACCCGGTTCGCAGACCCGATCATGGCGGCGATACCGAATTGTGAGCTGCACGTCTTCGAGGACTGCGCGCACGCCCCGATCTACGA
Organism: Streptosporangiaceae bacterium; assembly: GCA_030045175.1. Classification (GTDB taxonomy): domain Bacteria; phylum Actinomycetota; class Actinomycetes; order Streptosporangiales; family Streptosporangiaceae; genus Chersky-822. Next base: position 8,769 of record JASIBM010000649.1, read on the forward strand.
GAACGTGACCGATTTCAACCAGCGGACCATGGCATTCTTTCAGCGCCACGCCGGCTAGTCGCACCTGCCTGATAGTCAGTCGCCGGCGTTTGCCGGGTCATCCGGGTGCGGCATGAGCGGAGTGGTCTGAACGGCCATCCAGGCGTACAAGGGCAGCGATTCCAGGATCGACCGCATCTCGGCTGCGTCCCGGACGCGCCACAAGCTCAGTGTCTGACCCTCGCCTGGCAGGCGCCACAGCCGCAGGAGACGCCCCTGCCTGGACAATTCTTGCGCCCGCTCAGCCTCGCGCGCCGTGGCGTCATTGACGGCCGCCGCTGGCGTTCCTGGCGGAACGGTGAGAACGAAGGCAGTGAGGAACTCCACGGCTCTCCCTCCCTGGGCTCCCCCCAGGTCAGCACCGCGGGGGTTCTGGGCCATCGGGGGCTCGGGGGTGTCCCCCGGTGGGCAGAGTGTCCCCCAGGTCAGCACAGCGACCATGCCCGATTTCATACCCCAACGACCATCCGCGACCCGCCAGGACGAGACCCGG
>JASIBM010000650.1 GCA_030045175.1 Streptosporangiaceae bacterium
GTCATCGCGGTGCGCGAAGGCGATGACGGCTTGCGGCTCGCCGCCGGGGCGCAGGACGTCGACGGGGCATTCGACGGCGACCTGCTTGAGATCCTGACCGCGCTCGGAGCCACGGGCAAGGCCGAGGAGGTCACCAGGACGGTATCGGGCAAGCGGCTGGCCGCCCCGCTGATCGCAGCGGTCGGCCTCGGCAAGTCGCCCGACGGCGAGGCACTGCGGCGCGCGGCGGGAGCCGCGATCCGCTCACTGGCCGGCGCCAACGTTGCCAAGATCGCGCTCGCGATGCCAGCGGCCGACGCCGCCGACGCGGAGGCCGTCGCGCTCGGCGCCCTGCTCGGCAGCTACACGTTCGACAGGTATCGCGCCAACGGCCGCGCTGAGCCCGAGCTGATCTTGCTGGCGGGCGAGCAGGCGGCGAGCGCCGTGGCCAGGGCGCAGGTGCTCGGCGCCGCGGTGGCGCTGGTGCGCGACCTGGTGAACACGAGCCCGGCGCACCTGTACCCGCAGACCTTCGTCGCTGAAGCTACCAAGATCGCGGCCGCATCCGGCCTGGGCATTGAGGTGCTCGACGAGGCCGAGCTAATGGCAGGCGGCTATGGCGGTCTCGTCGGCGTCGGCCAGGGCTCCATCCACCCGCCGCGCCTGGTGCGGCTGAGCTACCAGCACCCGCAGGCCAGCAAGACCGTGGTGCTCGCTGGCAAGGGCATCACGTTCGACTCGGGCGGGCTGTCGCTGAAGCCGCCCAAGGCGATGGAGACGATGAAGTCCGACATGGGCGGGGCCGCGGCCGTGCTGGCCGCGTTGCAGGCGATCGCCGCGCTCGGGCCGGCCGTGAACGTGGTCGGCTACCTGCCGCTTGCCGAGAATATGCCAGGCAGCGGCGCCCAACGGCCGTCCGACGTGATCACCATCTACGGAGGGACGACCGTCGAGGTGCTGAACACCGACGCCGAGGGGCGGCTGGTCCTGGCCGACGCGCTGGCCAGGTCCGGCCAGGACGGGCCGGACCTGCTCATCGACGTGGCAACGCTGACCGGCGCCCAGGTGGTGGCGCTCGGCAAGCGGGTATCGGCGGTGATGGCCAACGACGACGCTGTCCGCGATGGAGTCGTCGCCGCGGCGACCCGCGCCGGTGAGGCAATGTGGCCAATGCCGCTGCCAGAAGAGCTGCGCAAGGGCCTGGACTCCAAGGTCGCCGACCTGGCCAACGTGGCCCCAGAGCGCGAAGGCGGGATGCTGACCGCCGGGTTGTTCCTGCGGGAGTTCGTTCCCGACGGGGTGCGGTGGGCACACCTGGACATCGCCGGGCCAGCGTTCAACGAGGGCGAGGCCTACGGGTACACCTCCAGGGGAGGTACCGGCGTGGCGGTCCGTACCCTCGTCCAGGTTGCCCAGGACGTGGCCGACGGCAGGCTTTAACTTACGCGGGGGTTAAACGTGAGTTCAGGCGACTCAGGCAGGAGCGATCGTGACGCAGGTGGCTAGCTACGACATCGTGATCTTGGGCGGGGGCAGCGGCGGATATGCCTGCGCGCTCCGTGCCGCCGAACTCGGCAAGCGGGTCGCGCTGATCGAGAAGGACAAGGTCGGCGGCACCTGCCTGCACCGAGGCTGCATCCCGACCAAGGCGCTGCTGCACGCCGCTGAGATCGCCGATCACGCCAGGGACGCCGCGTCGGTCGGGGTGCGGGCGACGTTCAACGGCATCGACATGCCGTCGGTCAACGGCTACAAGGACAAGGTCGTCGACCGGCTGTGGAAGGGCCTGCAGGGCACCCTGGCCTACCGCAAGGTCGAGGTGGTCTACGGCGACGGCCGGCTGATATCACCAACACAGGTAGCCGTCGCTGATGCCGTCTATGAGGGTGCGCATGTGGTGCTCGCCACCGGCTCCGAGCCGCGCTCGCTGCCCGGGCTCCAGATCGACGGCGCCCGGGTCATCACCAGCGAGCAGGCGCTCACCCTGGACCGGGTGCCTTCGTCGGCCGTCATACTCGGCGGCGGCGTGATAGGCGTGGAGTTCGCCAGCGTCTGGCGCTCCTTCGGGGCCGACGTGACCATCGTCGAGATGCTCCCCCACCTGCTGCCGCAAGAGGATGAGTCAAGCTCGAAGCTGCTCGAGCGGGCGTTCAGGCGGCGCGGGATCGGCTTCCACATCGGCGTCAGGTTCTCCGACGTGAAGGAGACGGCCACCGGGGTCAGGGTGACGCTCGAGGACGGCACCACGCTGGACGCCGAGGTGCTGCTTGTTGCCGTGGGCCGCGGGCCGGTCTCGGCCGGCCTGGGTTACGCCGAGGCCGGCGTGGCCATGGACCGCGGCTTCGTCCTCGTCGACGACCGCTGGCGGACCAACGTCCCTACCATCTCGGCGGTCGGCGACCTGACCCCGGGGCCGCAACTCGCGCACGTTGGGTTCGCCGAGGGCATCGGCGTGGCCGAGCGACTGGCCGGCCTGGAGGTCGTGCCGATCGACTACGACGGCGTCCCGAGAGTGACCTACAGCGATCCGGAGGTCGCCTCGGTCGGGATCACGTCAGCCATGGCGGCCGAGCGTGGCATCGAGACCGCTGAGGTGACCTACAACCTGGGCGGGAACGGCAAGAGCGTGATCTTGCAGACCCAGGGCGCCTGCAAGGTGATCAGCGTCGCCGACGGCGGGCACGTGCTCGGCGTGCACCTGGTCGGCGCCCGGGTTGGCGAGCTGATCGCCGAGGGCCAGCTTATCTACAACTGGGAGGCGATTCCGGCCGATGTTGCCCAGCTCATACATCCGCACCCGACCCAGTCAGAAGCGATCGGCGAGGCTCACCTCGCGCTGGCAGGCAAGCCGCTGCACTTCCATTCGTGACAAGTCCGCGTCAATAGCCCGACCTGAGCTAAGACCTGAGCTAAGGAGCCACCCGAAGTCATGTCGGTCTCCGTATCCATGCCGCAACTTGGCGAGAGCGTCACTGAGGGCACAGTTACCCGATGGCTGAAGCACGAGGGCGACCATGTCTTCGCCGACGAGCCGCTGCTCGAGGTCTCAACTGACAAGGTCGACACCGAGATCCCCTCCCCCGTCTCGGGGATCTTGCGCGGCATCACCGTGGCCGAGGACGAGACCGTGGCCGTCGGCGCCGAACTAGCGATCATCGATGAGGACGGGGCCGGCGAGGCCAGCGTGGCTGACGTGGCAGAGTCGCCGGCCACGGCTACCGTCAACGGGACGACCGCTGGCGGCGTCGTCCCGGACCGGATCGTCGCGGACGGGTTCGCCACCGGGCAGATGGCAACGCCAGC
>JASIBM010000651.1 GCA_030045175.1 Streptosporangiaceae bacterium
GCGACCGCGACGCGCGCGGCGTCGCCGAGGTCGTGCTCGCCGACGCGGCGTTGGCGCGGGCGGGCGCCGCCCCAGCCCACGCCGAGGAGGTGCTCGCGATGCTGGACGCCGCCGCACGGGAGCGCAGGATCGCCTGGCAGGTCGAGGTGCCGCCGCACGACACGCGGCCCGAGAGGACGGTGCGGGCGATGCTGGCACGGGTCACCGATGACGCCGTCCGGGCGGCTGCCACCGCGAGCCTGGACGAGCTGTGCTCGGCCCGTGACGCCCTGGCGCGCGCGGCGGGGTCGCCGGAGCAGGTAGCGATCGCCGTGGCCGGGCTGGAGCAGACCTTCACCAGGCTCTCAGGGGGTCCTCCAACCCGCCGCGCTGGCGGGCTCTACGCCGGCCGCACGGCCGCCTACGAGGACTGCAAGCGCGCCGATGCCGTCGAGTTCGGCGAGGCGGCGCTCGATCCCGTCAGGGACGCGCTCGGGCTGGTGCTTGACAGCGCCCGGTGGTTCACCGCGGCCGGAGCGGCGCTGTACCGCCGCCTGTTCGATGAGGTGCACCGGCGCCGCGCCGCCGAGCTTGGCACCGACGTGGTCCCATTCGCCGACTTCTGGATGCGGATACCGGAGATTCTCTTCGAGCCGCCGGCAAAGGTGACAGCGCCGCTGCTCCAAGGGTTGCAGCGGCGCTGGGCGCAGGTGCTCGCATTTCCCGCCGACCACCAGGGCCGGGTCGTCAGGACCTCGGCGCAGCTCGCGGCCGGGGTGCGGGCCGCCTTCCCGGCTAGCCGGCCGGGCTGGCCGACCGCGGTGCAGCATAGCCCGGACCTGATGATCGCGACCGACCCCTCCGGCGGGATGCGGTGGGTGCTCGGCGAACTGCACCCGGGCATCAACACCCTGCGCTACGCCACCTGGGTCGCACACCACCCGGCGGCCGCGGAGTTGCGCACCGCGATGGCGAGCGACCTGCGCCGCAGCGTTGTCTACGCCGCCGAGAGCGGCGAGGAAGGCGGGGTGCCCACCAGGCAGAGCAATGCCCTGGTCAACCTTTGCGACTTGCGCTTTGTCTTTGCGCATGATTCGTTCGGGCACGGCAGGGCGGCGACCTTGCCCGTCGGAGAGTGCGACCTGGCCGCCACGCCAGCCGGGCTGCGGGTGCGCCGCCGGGACGGCAGCGCGGACCTGGACCTGATCGAGGTGCTCGGCGACCTCATCGGGGCCGCGCTGTCCCAGCAGTTCAAGATGCTCGCCCCGGCCGCGCACACGCCGAGGGTAACCATCGACGGCCTGGTGGTCAGCCGCGAGTCGTGGACGTTCGGTGCCGCCGACCTCGCATTCGCTGGCGCCGCCGACGAGGCGGGCCGCTACCTGGCGGCGCGCGCCTGGGCGGTGCGCGCCGGGCTGCCCAGGCATGTGTTCGTCCGCACCGCAGGCGAGCGCAAGCCGGTCTACGCCGACCTGACCAGCCTCGCCTCGGTGGACCTGCTGGCCAGGTCGGTACGCCGGGCGCGCAGGCACGCCGGCGACACGGCCCAGGTCACGCTGACCGAGATGCTGCCCGCACCTGACCAGCTCTGGCTGACCGACTCACTGGGCCGTCGCTACAGCGCCGAGCTGCGCGTGGTCGCGGTCGACAGGAAGGAGGCCTGAGCGATGGCGCGCTATGAGTTTCCCGCGTCCCACGAGCAGCGCCGGATGTGGGTGCTCGACCGGCTCGATCCCGGCCGGCCCACGTACAACGTGCCGTGGGCGGTGTGGCTGGACGGCCCGCTGGATACGGCGGCGCTCGCCACCGCCTGGGCCGCCGCCGTCGCGCGGCACGAGGCACTTCGCACCACGTTCCGCGCCGAAGGCGGCGTGCCCGTGCAGGTCGTGGACGACGACAGTGCGGCAATGGCACTGCAGATCCTGACCCTGGAAGTGCCGGTGCTGGCGCGGGGGGACGACCCCCCGGAACCCCCCGCAAAGCAAGAAGCGCCTGCCCACGCGCGAGCCCTGCTCGGCGAGCTGGCGCGAGCCTCGCTCGACCTGGCCGAAGGCCCGCTGGTCCGGGCGCACCTGATCCGGCTCGCGCCGGACCGGCACGTGCTGAGCCTGGTGGCACACCACATCGTCGCCGACGGCTGGTCGCTGCGGCTCTTGTACGGCGAGCTGGCCGACGACTATGCGGCGCTGCTGGCTGGCCGACAGGCCCAGGCGGCCGGGCCGGGCTTGCAGTACCCGGACTTCGCGCTGTGGCAAGCCGAGCACGACGAAGCGGGTGGCTATGCCGAGGCCGAGGCGTTCTGGCGCACCGAGCTCGAAGGGGCGCCGCATGAGCTGGCGCTGCCCGTCGACCGCCCGTACCCAGACCGGGAGCGCGACCAGGCGGACGTAGTCGGCGTGCGGCTGAGCCCGGCGACCTCGGCGGCGCTGCGGCAGCTCGCGGCCGACCTGGGGGTCACCGTGTTCGCCGTGGTCGCTGCCGGGTACGCGGCGCTGCTTGCCCGGCTATCCGGTGCCGAGGACCTGCTCATCGCCGTGCCGGTGGCCGCCAGGACGCGCGCGGAGGTCGAGCCGGTGGTTGGCCTGTTCGTCAACACCCTGGTGATCCGGGCCGACCTGCGTGGCGACCCGACGCTCGGGCAGCTTGCCCGCCGGGTGCACACGGCCAACGCGCGGGCGCAGCAGCATCAGGAGCTGCCGTTCGCCCGCGTCGTCGAGCTGACCAGACCGCAGCGCAGGCCGTCACGGTCGCCGCTGGTTCAGGTGATGTGCGCGCTGGAGGAAGCCTGGCCGACCCGGCACACGGGCGGGCTGGCGTGGCGGCCCGAGGTCGTCGAGAACGGCACGGGCAAGTTCGAGCTCGAGCTAACCCTCGCCGACGAGCAGGCCGCGCTGGCTGGCCGGCTGCGATACCGTAGCGACCTCTTCGAACCCGCGACCGCCAGCAGGCACGCCGAGTCGCTGTCGATGGTGTTCGCCGCGATGGCCGCCGATCCTGGCACCAGGTTGTCCGAGGTAGACATCTTGCCGCCGCAGGTGCGGGAGTTGGTCACCCGCATCTGGCCTGCGGGCCAGGCGTCAGCCCGCGCGGCGGGCCAGCCTGCTGGCGCGGACCCCAATGGGCCGGAACCCCACGCAGGGCCGAGCCTTGCGCAGCTGGTCGCTGCGGCGTGTGCCGGGGACCGGGTGGTTGTCGCGGGCAGCGACGGTGAACTGACCGGGGCGCAGCTGGGCGAGCGGGCAGCGGCGATCGCGGCCGGGCTGTCCGCGCTCGGCGCACGGGTCCAGGACGTGGTCGGGATACTGCTGCCGCGCGGCGCGCGGATGCTGGCCGCCATGCTCGGCGCGTGGTGGGGCGGGACGGCGTACGTGGCGATCGATCCGGTGCAGCCGCCGCTGCGCATCAAGGACATGCTGGCCGACGCGGGAGTCCGCGTGCTCATCACCGACCGCTCGGCGCTCGGGTCGCTGCTGGCCGAGGTCGGCGCCGAGGTGGCGATGCTCGACCTCGCCGCCTGGCCCCAGCTAGCTGGCACCCCGGCCGGCGCGAGCGCATCGGTGGCCTCTGTGCCCTGCGAGCCTGGTGCGGCGGCCTGTGGCGGGCAGGCTGGTGCCGGGGCGCCGCCAGCGGACGCGGTGCGCTCGCCCGCAGCGACGCCGGCCTGGCTGCCACCGGAGGCGGCGGCCTACGTGCTGTTCACCTCGGGCTCAACGGGCCGGCCCAAGGCGGTCGCCGTCACGTGCGGTTCGCTCGCGTGGTTTCTCTCAGCCTTCGCCGCGATCGTGCCGCTCGGCCCGGCCGACAGGATCGCCGCCGTGGCCTCGTTCGGCTTCGACATCTCGATCCTGGAACTGCTGCTGCCGCTGCTGGCCGGCGCGCAGGTCACCGTCGTCGACGCCGACGCCGCGCGCGACGGCAGCGCGCTGCGGCGGCTGCTGCTTGCCACCCGGACAACAATGCTCCAGGCCACGCCGACCACCTGGCGGATGCTGACCGACTCCGGCGGCGTGCCCGACCAGGTGCGACTGCGACTGTGCGGCGGCGAAGCGCTGCCTCGCGACCTCGCCGACGCGCTGGCGGCGGGCACCGGGACTCAGCTATGGAACGTGTACGGCCCGACCGAGACAACCCTCTGGTCCACCAGCGGCTCGGTCGCTCAAGGACCTGCGCCGGTGGACGTGGGCACGACGATCGCCGGGTCGCGCATTTACGTGCTCGACAAGTGGGCGAACCCGGTGCCGCCTGGCGCGACCGGGGAGGTGCACATCGGCGGGGCTGGCGTGGCGCGCGGCTATGTCGGGGCGCCAGGCCTGACTGCCGCGCGCTTCGCGCCCGATCCCTTCGCCGACCTGCCGGGATCGCGCCTGTACCGGACCGGAGACCTGGGCCGCTGGCTGCCCTCCGGGCGGCTGGAGATCCTTGGCCGCACCGACAGGCAGCTGAAGATCCGGGGCTTCCGGGTCGAGGCGGGCGAGATCGAGGCCGCGCTGCGCGCGCACGCCGACGTGCTCGACGCCGTGGTGATCGCGCTGGCCGGCGACGGCCCTGGCGACCTGCGGCTGATCGCGTACGTGGTGACCAGCGACCCGGACCCGGCCATGACACTGCGGGGCCACCTGCGCCGCCTGCTGCCCGACTACATGATCCCGTGGGCCTTCGTGCCGCTCGCTGAGCTGCCGAAGA
>JASIBM010000652.1 GCA_030045175.1 Streptosporangiaceae bacterium
CCGTGATCGGCACGGTCATTATGGTGACAGTAACGGCGCGGCACCAGCGGCGTCGCCGGGCGACCGAGTGTAGGCGAGATGACTGCCGAGATAACTGAAGACCAGTGGAACGCGGTCCGCGAATCGCTGAGGCAGACGACACAGCGGTTCGTCGCGCTTGTGTCGTCCATCCCCGATGGCGGCGCCATGGCAACAGCCAAGTGGTCGGTGGCCGACATCGTGGCCCACGTGACAGCCATCGCGTGGATAGACACGACGCTGCTGCGGCCCGGTGCGGACCCCTTCCCCATGCCTGACTTGCTAGACGCGGTGACTGCCACAACCGTCGATGATGTCCATGGCCTCAACGACGTGGTGCTCGGTCACTTCGCCGAACGCGACCCGGACCGGATTCTCGCGATGCTGCGCGACCAGATCGCCAGCATCCTGGACGCCTGCGCGGACCGTGACCCGGCGCAGACGGTGCCCTGGCTCGGTGGTTCCCAGCTATCACTCGCCGGGCTGGTCGCGCACATGGTGAACGAGTTGCTGATCCACGGCGAAGACATCGCCCGCGCGATGAAGGCACCTTGGCAGACGCCGCCGCAGGACGCTGCCTACTTCTTCGAGCTCTTCTACGTCGGGCTGGCGCGCGGGCAGATGGGGCGGATACTCGAAGGCAGCAGGCGCCCGCAAAAGCGTCGCATCGCCGTGGAGTTGCGCTCCGCCTACACGACCCCGGTGACGCTAGTCGTCCAGAACGGCCGGGTGTCGGCCGCGCCGCCAGGACCAGGCGCCGACGCGACGGTGACGTTCGACCCGCCGACGCTGAACCGGATGATGTTCGGGCGGGTCAGCAGGTCCCGGGCGATCCTGACCAGGAAGCTCGTGATCGGCGGGCCCAGGCCGTGGCTCCTGCCAGCCTTCCTGCGCACGGTGCGGGCGCCGTCCTGAAGGCGTCGCGCCCGGCCAGGCTGCCTGCCGGGTCGCCAACGTCGCGGCCCGGCAGCCAGCCCAGCGCACACCGTTAGGACGCGGGTGGCACCGGGAAGTCCCTGATCAAGTAACCCAGCCCGGGGAGCCTGGGCGGCCGGGGCAGCCGCGGCGGTCTCGGCGGCCGAGGCGGTCGTGGTGGCCGGGGCGGACGCGGCAACTGGGACACGCCCGACCACCGGTCGTGCCAGCCGTCGTCATCCTCGTCCTCCCGCCAGCCGGACTCGTCGAAGTCGTCTCGGCCGCCGGCCAGATCCCGCTCCACGTCGGCCCAGTCGTCGGCGGCGTCGGCTCGCCCTTGCGCCTCCTCGGCCTCTTCCTCCGCCTGGCCAGCCCGCTCGCGCGCCTCGTCGGCGGCTTGCCGCATCCGGTCCGCGCGCTCTTGCGCCTGCCGCTGCTCGTCCTCGCCGGCCCACTCAAGCGCCAGCTCGGCGGCTTCCTGTGCCAGCTCGGCGCGCTCCTGCGCCCGGTCCGCGTCCTCTTCGGCCCGGTCGGCTCGCTCGCGCGCCCGCTCGGCGGCCTGGCGCAGCTCGCCGGCTCGCCGCCGCGCGCGCAACGCAGCGCGCATTGCCTCAAGCTCTGACTCGGGGACGCCCGCCTCGGCTGCCTCGCGGATGTAGCGCTCCTGCGGCGTCTCGCCCGCGATCGCCTCGTCACCCTGCGCCGGTGCTGGACCGTCTGGTGCTGGCCCATCCGGTGCTGGCGGCGCCTCGTCGTCCTGCGCCTGCGCCGCCGCCCGCCTGGCCACGCTATAGGGCTCGCCCGTGTCGGCCATGCGCTGCCGGACGGCGGTCTTCTGGGCCTTGTTGCTCGTCATGATCGGCTCTTCCCGGCGAGCCCGCCCGCGCCTGCCCGCCAAAATGCCTGACCATAACGGGAAGCCGCCCGCGAGTCGTAGACCCTTGTCCTCGTCGCCACGTCAGGCGCGGGCCGACCTGGCTCGGAAGCGGGCAGGCGGAGCGCTGCCGCTGAGGCGACGCTACCACCATCCCTAGCCGTGTTCAAGATATGTCGCGATCATTTCTTCGATGCCTTCATGCCTAACAAGGCGCCGCCCGCCAGTCGCGGCGCTCGTGCCCCCGGCCGCCGTTCCTACTCCGGCCTGGCCCGCATTCGATGTCGTTCGCACTCGCAATGTCCTGGCAGGATGGCTGGGTGAACCCCGACGCGGGCGCCGGGCTGCTGCACCGGCTCACCTGCTACGTCCCGGAACGCGACTGGGACGTGCCGGTCGATGACCCACGTGTCAGGCACGACCTGGTGCCGAACGACCCGTCCACCGTGCCGCCGCAGCTCAAGGAGTACCCGGCCGGGCTGCCCGTGCTCGCGCTCCCGCGCGAGCTGCCCGATCCTGGCGTTCCGGCCTCGGCCGTCCTGGCCGGCGTCACGTGCCAGGCGCAACCGCTCGACGCGGCGCAACTCGGCCGCGTGCTGTTCCTCGGCGCGGGCGTGGTGCGCATCAGGAAGCCCGACGGTTTCCTGTTCCGCGCTAGCGGGTCGGCCGGCGGGCGATTTCCGCTCGAGGTCTACGTGAGCGCGCTCGGCGTGGCAGGCGTCCCCGACGGCGTGCACTGGTACGACCCGCTGCGGCACGCGCTGGTGCGGGTAGCCCCCGCGCCGGCCGGGGAAGTCACCACGCTCGTGGTGACCGGGGTGCCGTGGCGCACCGGGTGGCGCTACGCCGAGCGCGGCTGGCGGCACCTGTACTGGGACGCAGGCACGCTGCTCGCGCAGCTATCGGCGGCGGCCAGCGCCGCCGGGCTCGCGCCGCGGCTGCGCACGCTGTTCCCCGATGACGCGGTGCGCGGCCTCGTCGGCGCGGACGGGGTGCACGAGTACCCGCTCGCCCTGCTCTCGCTCGGCGGCGGCCAGCCAGCCATCGAAAGCACCGGGCCTGCGGTCGGCGGCCGCTTGCCGCCGGTCGAGTTGCCTTTGTGCACGGCCGCGCAGCGCGCGGGAGATCGAAACGAGCTCGGCGCGCCCTGGCCGGAAGCGGCCGAGCTGCCTGATGCGCCGCCGTCTGGCCCGCTGGACAAGGTCATACTCAGGCGTGGCTCGCAGCGCCGCATGGACCGTGCCAGGTCGCTTCCCCGCGCCCTGCTTGACTGGCCAGTCACCGCGGCGATGCGCGGCGTGGACGTGCCGCACTGGATCGTCGTCCATGGCGTCGACGGCGCGGCACCCGGGCTCTACCTGTGGCCGGACCTGGACGGTCCGCTGCGGACCGGGAACTCGCGCGATGAGCTCCTGCGGATCTGCCTGGACCAGTATCTCGCCGCCGACGCGGCATACGTCGTAATCGGGGCCATGCCGTCATCGGCGCTCGATGACCGGGGCTACCGCGACGCCCAGCTCGCGGCCGGGCTGGTCGAGGGCCGCCTGCACCTGGCGGCCTACGCGCTCGGCGCGAGCGCCTCAGGGATGACGTTCATCGACTCGGAGGTGCCCGGGCTGCTCGGCGAGCCCGACGACATCGCGGGGCTGATTTTCACCTGCGTTGGCGTCCCCGAGTACGCCTCGCGCGCTGGCGGCGCTCCAGGAACCCCGGTTCGGGTGAGCCACGTCAAGCCCCGGATCGCCCCGCTCCCGATCGCCTCCGGGCCCCTATAGCAGCCGTCGGTC
>JASIBM010000653.1 GCA_030045175.1 Streptosporangiaceae bacterium
GCGGCGATCGCCGAGATGTACGCTGGCCGGCGCCAGTCAGCCGTGAGCCTGTTCGGCGAGATAGGGAAGTTCATCAGGTGCCCCCGATTGACAGCATCATTCGCGTAAAGCTTCCGTCTTGCCGGAGCCACAAATGCTCTTCGTGGCGGACAGGTGACGATCAGTCATCGGAAGCGAGCTTGCGAACAGAGCTTTCATAGCTAACGACGCAACCGTACCCAGCGGGGCTGTACGTACCCCGGCGTAAGGCCGCGGCGGGATGCTCGCGTGGCCGCGTGGCCGCTCTCATGATCGCGAAGACTTTGGCCGCCGGCGACATCGCCACTCAGCTTGAGTCGATCTTCGCCCGGGTCGTGTCGCGGGGGCGCTGTCCCGTCCGGTGGCCGTCCGCCGAGGTTCCAACCCAGCGTGGTGCCCTTACTGGCGCCCGGACACCAGCATGAGCCCCACGCTGGGGTTCCGCGCGTCCCGCCGGACAGGGCAAAGCCCGCATTCCGGGCACCGGCTCCGCCGCTGCCGACCTGACGCGGCCCTGGGCGGGCCTGGCGGCGGCCTGGGCGGGCTTGACGCGGGCTTCGGCGGGCCTGAACCGTCCCATGAGTCACGTGGTCACCTCACGTCACAGACCATGATCGTTCTGGCCGGATGAATGGCGTATTGGTCCGGTCCAGCCGGGTGGATGGCACATTGACCAGGTGGGTGGCGGCGCGGCGGGGCGCGACGGCGGCGCGGCGGGGCGGGATGAGACGGGAAGAAAGGGGTTATGGTGATGAACCGGGCGTGCGCCGAACCAGCGGCCGGCGGCTAGGCCCCGGCGGCGATCGTCGTGATGTGCATGGTGCGGACCAGCATCGACGCGCAGGTCTGCGTCGTGAACTTCACGTTCGCCTGCGCCTGAGAACCACTTGAGGGGCGTCGTAGCCTGATAGTGATCAAATGACGTGCTACCGGCTGGTTCACCCGCATGCGGGGCCTTGCTGCTGGTTGCCTGAGCATGATCGGAGTCGCCGGTGGCGGGAGACGAGCGCTTCACGACCAGGCCGCAGCTGGCCGGCACGTTCGGGATGGTGGCTTCCACCCACTGGCTGGCCTCGGCGGCGGGCATGGCCGTGCTCGAAGCGGGCGGCAACGCGTTCGATGCGGCCGTCGCGGCCGGCCTGGTGCTTCAGGTAACCGAGCCGCACATGTGCGGGCCAGGCGGTGAGGTACCCGTGATCGGATACAGCGTCGCCGACGGCGACGTGTTCGTGCTTGACGGCCAGGGCCCGGCGCCCGCCGCCGCGACGCTGGCCGCCTTCGGTTCGCTTGGCATTGACATGATCCCAGGAAATGGCCTGCTCGCGGCCACGGTGCCGGCCGCTTTCGGAACCTGGATGCTGCTGCTCGCGCGCTACGGCACGATGCGGCTGCGCGAGGTGATGACGTACGCGATCGGCTACGCGGCCGGCGGTTACCCGATGTCAGCTGCCATGAGCGCGGTCATCGAGTCGGTGGCGCCCGCGTTCACCGGCCACTGGCCTACGTCGGCCGAGATCTACCTGCGCGCTGGCGTTCCCGCGCCTGGCAGCCGCTTCGCCAACGCGGCGCTCGCGGCCACGTACCGCCAGGTCTTGGCCGAGGCTGAGGCCGCTGCCACGGACCGGGACGGTCAGATCGAGGCGGCGAGGCGGATCTGGTACGAGGGATTCGTCGCCGAGCGGATCGATTCGTTCCTGGCTGGCAGCGAGATCATGGACGTGACCGGGCGCCCCAACCGCGGCCTGCTTGGCGGCGCCGACCTGGCCCGGTGGCGGGCGAGCGTGGAGGAGCCGGTCAGGTTCGACTATCGCGGGCTCACCGTGTGCAAGACAGGTCCGTGGGGCCAGGGGCCGGTGTTCTGCCAGCAACTCGCCTTGCTTGACGGGTTCGATCTTGAGGGCATGGGGCCGGGCAGCGCCGAGCTCATCCATACGGTGACCGAATGCGCGAAGCTGGCCTTCGCGGACCGTGAGGCGTGGTACGGCGACCCGCGCTGCGGCGACGTGCCGCTGCCGGAGTTGCTCTCGGCCGAGTACGCGGCACGGCGCCGGGGCCTGGTTGAGTACCGCGCATCGGGGCGGCTCCTGCCTGGCCGGGCCGGTGACCGGGAGCCTGCGCTGCCCGGATACGCGCTGGCATCGTTCGGCGCGGAGGCGGGACCGGATGCCACCGGCAGTCGGCGCCCGGATCGTGACGCCGATGCCGCGGCCGGGGGCATCGGGGAGCCAACGCTCCGGGGCACAGTGCTTAGGGGCCCAGTGCTTGGGGGCACAGTGCTTGGGGATCCAGCGCTTGAGGGCACAGCGGTTGGGGACCTAGTGCTTGGGGATCCAGTGCTTGGGGGTGCCGCCCTCGGGCCTGGCGACACCTGTCACCTCGATGTGGCCGACCGGTTCGGAAACCTGGTCTCGGCCACCCCGAGCGGCGGCTGGCTGCAGAGCTCGCCCGTGGTGCCCGGCCTGGGGTTCTGCCTCGGCACGAGGGCGCAGATGTTCACCCTCAGCCCCGGGTTCGCCAGCACCCTCGCGCCGGGCCGGCGACCGAGGACCACGCTCTCACCCGGACTGGCGCTCCGGGGCGGGGAACCCTACCTGGCATTCGGCACCTCCGGCGGCGATCAGCAGGATCAGTGGACGATCGGATTCTTCTTGAACCACGTGCTGTTCAAGATGAACCTGCAAGAGGCGATCGACGCGCCCGCCTATCACACCGACCATTTCCCTTCGTCGTTCTATCCAAGGCAAGCCATGCCGCGATCGCTGGTCGTCGAGGATAGGGTGGGCGCGGCGGTGATCGGGGAGTTGCGCGAGCGCGGCCACGAGGTGACCGTCGCGCCGTCCTGGTCGCTGGGCAGGCTCAGCGCGGTCGCCAGGAACAACGGGTTCTTGTACGCCGCAGCCAACCCACGCGGAATGCAGGGATACGCGGCCGGCAGGTAACAACCGCGGGGGGTTTCCGGGGGGTCGTCCCCCCGGGCCAGCATCGCGGGGTTTCCGGGGGTCGTCCCCCCGGGGCCGGCATCGCGGGGGTTTCCGGGGGGTCGTCCCCCCGGGCCGGCATCGCGGGGTTTCCGGGGGGTCGCCCCCCGGGCCGGCACCGCGGGGGTTTCCGAGGGTTGCCCCCCGGGCCGGCACCGCGCGGGATTCCGGGCCGTCACAGGCTCGGTGTGCCCGCGGGCCAACACCGCCCACCGCAGCGTGCGGGCCTTAAGGCTGCGGGCGGCCGAAGTGACGCGGCGACGCGGATTTACGCTGGGTAACGGAGGGACGCCGACATGGATACCCAGGCCACCGGTGGGGACTGGCCAGTGCCCGTTGACCGGTCGGCCAGGCGCCACTGGTGGTCGATCCGCCCGGCACCGCCTGCCCCCCCGATCTCGGCGAAGCGCGCCTACGCCGAAGTGCTCGTGGTATTCGGCGGATTCTTCGCGGCCAGCATCCTCGCGGGCGCCGAGGCGCTGGATCATCGCTACCCGAGGCCTGCCGGAAGCTGGGCGGTCTTCACGCCAGCCGCGATCAGCCAGCTTGGCCTGGCCGCGCTGGCGATCGTGGTGGTGGTCGCGCTGTCCAAGGCGCGCGGGATCACGCCTGGCTCGCTTGGCCTGCGCCTGCCGAGGAACCAGGACGGAAGGCTGGCCGCCGGGTCATCGCTACGGACCGGGGTGTGGGCCCTGTTCGCGCTGCTGGCCGGGTCCTTGGTCACGTCCAGCCTGACCACGGCCAGGTTCGGGCAGCCCGCCAGGCCGGACGCGAGCTACTACCTGCTGTACGGCACGGCGGCGTCGATCGGCGCCGCGGTGATCGAGGAAGCGGTGGTGCTCGCGTTCGTCGTCACCACGCTCAGGCAGGCCAGCCGGCCACTGCCTGAGATCGTGGTCGTGGCCCTGCTGCTGCGATGCTCCTACCACGACTACTACGGGCTCGGCGTCATCGGCATCCTCGTCTGGGCGATCATCTTCATCTGGCTGTTCCTGCGCGGTGGCAGCGTCCTGCCGCTGATGGTGGTGCACTTCTTCTGGGACGCGAACATCTTCTACGCGCTGAACAGGCACTGGACGCTTGTGATCGGGGTCATCGACGTCGTCGCGCTCCTGGTGCTGCTCCTGGTGGCCGGGATCACGCTGCTCGCCGACATGTCGGGCCGGCGAGGCGCCGGGCGGCCTGACGCCGGGCGGCCTGACACCGGACAGCCTGACGCCGGACAGCCAGACGCCGCGCGGCCTGACGCCGGCTGGCCTGACGCCGGGCAACCGGGCCGCTAAGCGGCACGGCCTAGACGGGCAGCGCGAGCGCCGCGACCAGGAGGGCGGCGATCGCGGCGAGCACGCTCAGCCAGCCAGTGCCAGAACCACTGGCCGGGAGCATGGCGGCGCCCGCCGACAGGCCGGCCAGGCACACCCCGCCGATGATCAGCGGCAACTGGGGCCGCAGCACGACCGGCCTTGCCTCGCTCTCGGCGAGGTGCAGGGCGAGCAAGAAGCCGAGCAGGACGACGCCGAGCAGGACCGTGTGCCATGGCCTCGACGGGTGCAGCGCCTCGAGCACCAGCACCGCGACCGTCATCAGTTCCGCCCACGGGACGCCGTTCACGAACGTGAGCATGGCGTTCCCCACCCGGTCG
>JASIBM010000654.1 GCA_030045175.1 Streptosporangiaceae bacterium
CGGAACGCCCGGTCCAGCCCGTCCGATCCGCCCAGCGCGCCTGATCCGTCCAGCCCGTCCGAGCCGCCTGGCCCGTCCGGTACGGCAGGCTCGTCGCGGGAACCGGCGAGCTGGCCGGGCTGGCCATCGGCGGCGTCGCCGGTCCCGAGAGCCTGCGTCCGGGTCCGCACCACCAGCTCGCCGGGCCGGGTCTCCGGCCGGGCGGCGGCGACCAGGACGGCCTCGATGTCGTCGAGCAGCCCGAGCACGGTGGTCCGGTCGTACCGCTCGGTGGCGTACTCGACCTCGATGGCCTGCCTGTCGTCGACCTCGAACAGGCCGAAGGAGATGTCGCTGCGCGCCGCCCGGTTCGGGCTCGGCATCAGCCGCAGCGGCACGTCGCCGACGCGCAGCCCGGCGACAATCGGCCCGTAATGGCTCAGCAGCAGCGGCGGCACGTCCCGCAGCCTGGCCTTGTCCTGCTCTTCGATGGCGCCGAACACCAGCGGGAACGGCACGTCCTGGTAGGCGAGCATGGTCCACAGGCTGTCCCGCGCCGCGGCGACCAGGTCGCCGAGCGAGTCCGAGTCGCGCACGCTCGCGCGGCTGATGCACACGTTGCTCGTATAGCCGACGAGCGCCTGGTCGCGCTTGGTCAGCCGGTTGGCGATGGCGACTCCGACCGCGACCTCGGCGCCGGCGCCGCCGCGCGCGAGCACGACGTGGAACGCCGCGAGCAGCACGGCGAACGGCGTCGCCGAGGCCTGCCTGGCGGCCTCGGCGACGCCGTCCTGAGCCGCCTTGCTGAACACGCGCTGCAAGATCTCGCCGCGACCGCCGGCTCTGGCGGCCCGTTGCCTGTCGGCCACGACAGTGCTCGAGACAACGCCGCGCAGGGCCGCGCGCCAGTGCTCGATGCCTGGCTGCCAGCGCCCCTTCGCCTTGGCGGCAGCGATGCTCCGACCGTACTCGGCGAACGAAGGCGCGGCGGCCGGCCAAGCTGGCGGCTGGCCGGCCAGGGCGGCCGAGTAGGCCTGCGACAGGTCGGCGACCAGCAGCCGGATGCCCCAGCCGTCGAGCATGCTGTGGTGTGTCGTGAGCACGAGCTGGTGCGCGCCGCCGACGCTCACCAGCGCGAGCCGGGTCAGCGGCGGCTCTTCGAGTTGGAACAGCCGTTCGTGCAATTCCTCGGCTATCAGCGCAAGCAGCCGCTGCGGTCCGGTGGCGTCAGCGGCCTCGGCCGGGCCGGGCGCGGGAATCACGACCCGCTCGACGTCCACCCGCACCTGCGGCAAGACCAGCATCCGGACCGTTCCGTCCTGCTGGCGCAGCCCGGTGCGCAGCGCGTCGTGCCGGTCATGCACGGCCTGCCAGGCGACCCGGAGCGCCGCGACGTCGAGCTCGCCGTCGCAGGCCATCGGCCAGGTGAGGTTGTAGACGGACTTTTGCGCGGAGCGGTGGTGGATCCACCACATCGCCTCCTGCATCGGCGTCGCCGGGACCGTGATGGGCCCGAGATCGTCGGCCTGGGTGCTCATCGACGTTTCCTTCCTCCCGCTGCCACCGGCTCGAGCTGACCCGGCCTAACCGCCGCCGTGGCCGTCGGCGAGCTCGGCGGCCAGCCGCCTGCGGTCGACCTTTCCTACCGTCGACAGCGGCAGTGCCGCCCGGTAGTGGTAGCGGCGTGGCAGCATGTAGCTCGGCAGTTCCCGCAGCAGCAGCGCGAACTCATCGGCTGGCACCTCGCCGCCCGTGTAAAGCGCGTGCAGGTCGGTGCCGCCGTCGGCGGCGGTGACGGGGAGCACGACGACCTCGGTGACGTCCGGATGCCGGCGCAGTACCGACTCGATCTCGCCCAGCTCGACCCGGAAGCCCCGGACCTTCACCTGGTCGTCGAGACGGCCTAGGTGCACCAGGTTGCCGTCCTCGAGACCGACCCGGTCACCGGTCCGGTACCAGTGCCTGCCGGTCAGCGGGCCGTCTCCGGTATAGCCCTGCCCGGATGAGTCGTCCAGGTCAGCGAAGGCACCCGCGTTCTGCGCCGGGTCCAGGTAGCCGCCGAACCGCTGCGGGCCGCGCACGCATAGCTCGCCGATCGGCGCCGGCCGCCAGTCGGCGTCCCGCAGCGTCCACTCCAGGTGCCCGAATGGGATGCCGATCGGCATGGTGCCGTTGGAGGTGCGCGGCAGCGCCGGCCGCTGCGCGGGCACCGGGTACGCGCAGACGATGACGGTCAGCTCGGTCGGGCCGTAGGCGTTGATGATGGTCGCGTTCGGCGCGGCCGCCTGCCACGCCTCGACCTGCGGGGCGGTGAGCGCCTCGCCGGCGAACACAGCTACCCGAAGGCCCGGCATGCTGCCTGGCGCGAGCGCGCGCAGCCGCTTGGCGAACGAGATGATCGACGGCACCGACAGCCAGTGGGTCAGCCGGTGGGCGTTGATGAACTTCACCGGGGTGAACACCTCGCCGTACTCGGGCACGCAGAGCGTCGCGCCGACTCCCCAGGCACCGAACATCTCCATGATCGATCCGTCGAAGGAGATCTCGAATGTCTGCGAGACCCGGTCGCCTGGCGCGTACCTGAGCTGCGGGATCATCGAGTCCAGCAGCGTCGACACGTTCTCGTGC
The DNA here is from genome assembly GCA_030045175.1 of Streptosporangiaceae bacterium. Taxonomy (GTDB): domain Bacteria; phylum Actinomycetota; class Actinomycetes; order Streptosporangiales; family Streptosporangiaceae; genus Chersky-822. The sequence continues at coordinate 2,608 of JASIBM010000654.1, forward strand.
GGCAGTGGCACGCCCTTCGGCTGGCCGGTCGAGCCCGAGGTGAACACGATGTAGGCGAACTCGGCAGGAGCACAGACCTCGGTGCCTGGCTGGTCATCGGCAAGCAGCGCCTGCCAGCGTCCGGCGGTGAGGTCGAGCACGGCCGGCGCCTGCGCCGCGTAGTCGGCGGCCTGATCCGCGGCCGAGTCGTCGATCACCGTCAGGTCGAGCTCGGCCGCCTTGGCGATCCACAGGTTCCGCTCGACCGGGGTATGCGGGTTGAGCGGCACCACCGTCCCGCCGAGGCGCAAGATGCCCAGGTATCCCGCGTAGCAGGCCAGGCTGCGGCTGGCAAGCAGGCCCACCCGGGCCGGGCGACGGCCGAGCGCCTGCTCCGCCAGCCTGGCCAGCCGTCCGGTGGCGGCCTCAAGCTCGGCATACGTCAGCGCGAGGCCGCCGACCTCAAGCGCGGTCGCGTCGGGATGACGCCGCGCCGAGGCGGCGAACCAGTCGTAGAGCGATCTCATGAGAACCCCGCTTCGATGTCACGCAGGTGCTCGAACATCGTCGCGACCAGGGAGGCCCGCGGCTGGCCACGGCGCGCGGACTGGACCGCGAACCTGAGCGCGACCGGCAGCCTGCCCCAGGCCGCCTCGGCAGCGGCCAGGCGCTCGCGCTCGGCCTGCGCCAGGCCAGGCCGGCTGGCCAGCCAGCGGTACTTGAACCCGCGATGCGCGGCCGCGCTCCACAGGTCGTCGAGGTGACGCGCCGCCCGCTCGCCCTCGTCAGCAAGCAGCGCGGCCAGGAACGGCAGCACGTCGTCGTCACCGGCCAGCCAGCAGCCTGGCAACTCGGCCGGCCCGGCCGCATCACCCGCCGCGCCGGCCGGCGACCTGTGCAGCCATTGCCAGGTGCCGTCGGCCGGGACTGGCACGGGGAAGCCGAAGGCCAGCGCGTTACGGCGGCGCTGGGCGGCCGTCCACCGCAGCGGTGGCCGCATCGCGTCGAGCAGGGCCTCCATCGGCAGGCGCCCGGCGTGCGGCCGTTGCTCGCCGGCCGTCAGCAGCCCAGAGAACGCGTCGAGCACATCGGTGTCTGGCCCGTCGCGGCCGGTGACAAGCAGCCAGTGCGGCGCCGGCTCGCCGGTGCCCGCGGCCGGCGACCACGGCAGCCTGGCGTTGTCGACCACCGTTAGCACCCGGCCATGCCGATCAAGCTCGCCGGCCAGGCCGGCCTCGGCCTGGTCAGCGGTCGCGGCCCAGGCGTAACCCAGCCTGGTGCCGTCGGGCAGCCGGTCAAGCGGGTAGCCGTGATGGGAGAAGGCCAGCTCGTCGTCCGGCAGGTCGACGCGCACCGCGAGCCGGATTGACTCGGCTAGCCACCGGCCGTCGTCGGGCAGCTCGCCGGCCAGGTAGGCGGCGAGGTTCGCGGTGTAGCAGCTCAGCCCCGACCCGAGGCGCAGCCAATCGGCGGGGCTAGTCATCGGCCAGCCGCCCATCCCAGGTCCGGTCTGCCGCGAGCAGCTCGTCGGCGTGAACGGCGATGCTGGCCAGCAGCGCGCCGGTCGTGCCGCCGGCCAGGCTCCAGGCGGCTACCTCGGCTGACAGCCTGGCCAGCCCATCGTCGGCGAACGCGTCCGCGCCAGACAACTGCGCGCACTCCCCGACGATCAGCTGCACGGTGGCGGCCGCCGCCACCTTGAGCAGCATGCCGGTCAGCATCGCGTCCGGCTGGTCCCAGGACGCGATGTGCCTGGCGCAGGCGGCGTCGAGCCGCCACAGCTCGACCAGGCACCGGCTGAACCGCTCGCGGATCGCGTCGTTCTCCCGCGCGGCGGCCTCGCCTAGCTGTCGGCCAGCCAGCCGCTGGCTGGTGTCGGCGAGCACGCGCCGGCTGATCGCACGAGCCCACAGCCCGCCAGCCAGCCGTTCGGTGCTGATGTGCCTGGCGAAGCTGACCATCGCCCGGCCCGGCCGGCCGACCACGTGGTCGCTGGTCACGCGCACCCCGTCGAAGCTGATGTGCCCCAGCCCGGAGCCGGCGAACAGCTCGCGGCCGGCCGGGGTCACGCTCACGCCGGCGGCGGTCAACGGCACCAGCACCCAGACGAAGCTGGTGAAGTGACGCGCCGGGCGGTGCCTGGCGAGCACCAGCGCATAGTCGGCCGTGGCCGCGTTGGTGATCCACCGCTTGCCGCCGTCGATGACGACCTCGCTGTCCGACAGCCGGGCGGCGGTCGCCGCCGCCATCAGGTCAGAACCCGGCGCGGCGGCGTCGGTCGCTGCGAGCGCGAGCACCAGCCTGCCGCCGGCCGCGCCGTCGCGCACCTCGCCGGCCAGGTCGCTGGCCGCG
>JASIBM010000655.1 GCA_030045175.1 Streptosporangiaceae bacterium
CTCGCCGACCTGCTGGAGATCAGCAGGTACGACGCGAACGCGGCGACGCTCGACCCCGAGCCTGCCGACGTCGGTGACCTGGTGCGCCAGTCCGCCGACGTGGCCCAGCAGCTCGCCGAGCGACGCGGATCGAAGATCGAGTTCAGGCTGCCCGCCGAGCCTTGCGTCGCCGAGGTGGATCGCAGGCGGGTCGAGCGGATCCTGCGCAACCTGCTCGTCAATGCGGTGGAGCACGGCGAAGGGCGGGATGTGGTGGTCACGGCGGCCGCAGACCGCGACGCGATAGCCGTGGCCGTGCGCGACTTCGGGGTCGGCCTGGCGCCCGGCGAGGAGCGCCTGGTGTTCGACCGGTTCTGGCGGGCCGACCCGGCCAGGGCCAGGTCCACCGGGGGCACCGGGCTTGGCCTCGCGATCGCGCTCGAGGACGCCAGGCTGCACGGCGGCTGGCTGGAGGCGTGGGGTCAGCCGGGCCGTGGTTCGGTCTTCCGGCTCACGCTGCCTCGCGAGGCCGGGTTCGCGCTGATCGGATCGCCGCTGCCGCTGGCGCCAGACGGGGTCGACCTCGGTGGCCTGATGGCAGAGCGCGGCAACCTAACTCGAGCGGACGTCCTGCTGCCGGACGCCTTGCTGCCAGATGGCCTGCTGCTCGGCGTCCTGCGGGACGTCCTGCTGCCTGATGGCCTGCCGCTAGGGGATGAGCAAGGATGAGGCCGCCCGGCCGGCTCGCCGCGCCGGTGGTCGCCATCGTGGCGGTCGCCACCTTGGCCGGCTGCGTCAGCCTGCCGACCAGCGGGCGGGTGACCGGCATCCGGTCGCCGGATTCCGACGAGTCAGGGCAGGTAGTCCAGCTCGTGCCGCGACCTCCCGGCCCGGACTGGACTCCAGAAGAGATCGTCACGGGCTTCCTGGCTGCCAGCGGGAGCGTGCCTAGCGGAGGCTTGCCTGGCAAGTTCGCGGTGAACAGGCAGGCGCTTGCGGTGGCGAAGGGCTACCTGGCGCCGGGGTACCGGCGGCAATGGCGGCCAAGCCTGCCCTCACCCACCGTCATCGACTCGAGTCTCGCAGATCTTGATATCACCTGGTACAGGACACTGCCCACGGTCTCCGGCCTAGCCTCCGCGGTTGTCGAGGTGGCGAGTAAGCACGTGGAGACGCTACAGCGCGCCGGAAATATCGTCGTGTCCCCTGAGGAGACCTTCGATTTTAGCCTCTACGAAATTTCGCCAGGTCAGTGGCGCATCGAGACGTTGCCCAGACATGACATTAATCTCCTTCTGCTGACCCTGCCCGATTTCCAGCGCGACTACCAGCCACGCGACCTGTACTTCTTCGCGGACGCTAGCTCGCGGGTGCTTGTCCCAGACACGGTGTTCATCCCAGAGCAGGCACCGACGCAGGCGGGCGCGCAGGATCTGGCCAGCTACCTGCTAGGCAGCGTGCCCAACGGCGTGTACGGCACCGGGCCACCCGGATGGCTGAACGAGGCCACCACGACGGCGTTTCCGGCTGGCGCGAAGATCGCTAGTGTCAGCGTGTCCGGCGTCAAGGCCACCGTCAACCTCGACCTGCCTGACTCGGCGCGCCCGAGCAGCGACCAGATCACGCAGATGGAGGCTCAGCTCGTCTGGACCTTGACCAGCTCGCCGTATGGCAGCGGGACCTCTGGCATCGGCTCGGTCCAGTTCGTCGTCCACCCCGGTACTAATAAGCTGCTGTTGTTGCGCAAGTTCTTGACGTGGGTGCCGCAGGTTGGCAGCTGGCCGCTCTATTTCCAGACCCTGGGAGCCGCTGGCCACCCGGTGATCGAGACGCGCGGTAAGTCCGGATCGCTGGCTCCCGTGCCGACGCCGCATGGGCTCGGCACCGGATTGCTCACCGATATCGCGATATTGCCGAGCGACAACGACGGCGGCAACGGGCCGGCCGTGCTCGGAGCCTGCCGGGGCAGGGTGGTGTACCTGACGTCGTTTCGGTACCGCGCCAACGTGATCAAGCAGGTGTTGCCCGCCCCCTGCACGACGCTGAGCTGGGATGGCGAGGGGAACCTGTGGGTGACGAGCGGAAACGCCATCTACCTGTTCCCAGCGATCAAAAACGGCGCCCTGGTCACGCCGTCGTGCGGGGGCACCCCGCCGTGCGGGGTGCTGAGCTCCTCGCTCCGCCTGCCCAAATCGGACAGTGTGTCGTCGTTTCAGGTGGCCCCGGACGGCGTGCGGGCCGCGATGATCGTGCGGTCAAAGACGGGCAGCAAGGTCTATGTCGCGGCCATCAGCGCCAACGCCGGGTATCACTACCTGGCGCAGAGCCTCGACAAGGTGCAAGTCGGCTCGGATATCGCGGACCCCACGGCCCTGGCCTGGCAGACTCCCGATGACCTGCTGGTGCTTGGCTCGCCGGCCGGCGGGAGCTCGCAGCGGTACGTGTACCAGGTTCCGCTGGACGGCGAGCCATCGGCCAAGTCGGGCGTCCCCGCCCCGCCAGGCGCGCTTTGGCTGGCGGCGGATGGCCTGGGCGTGGCGGTTGGCGTCCCCGGGCGGCCCGTCGGCCAGATCTGGCTGTCGGGCACCTGGGATGGCTCCTGGTTCCGGCTGGCTACCGGGGGCAGCACGCCTGACTATTTCGGTGCGGGGATCCCGGCTGGTGCGCAGGCGCCCTGACCTGCGGAGCGCTCCCGGCGGCCGGCCACCCTGGTCCTGACAGCGGGCTGCGAAAGGACTACCGTCAGTGTCATGGCACCCGCCCGGGTCCGTGGTTGCGCCGGGCTGTCCGCCCCGCTGCAGGGGCGGCGCCGGCAAGCCGATGCCAGCCGCAGGCGAAACGGCCCACGTAAGGCGACTTATCGTCGACCGATCACGGTGCGGCTTAGAGGTAAGTCCTGCCTCGCCCCTGGAACCGGATGTTCCCTGGGCTGGGAGAAGGGCAGTAGTGGCACAAGCAAGCCGCGAACCCCTCGGCAGGCGGATGTGGGGTCGAAGACCAGGTCGGCCGGGCGGGTGCCGCGCACCGGGTGGAAGGGGGATCGAGGTCATGGAGATCATCTTCAAGGGTCGGCAGACGGATGTGCCCGCGCGGTTCCGCGAGCAAGCTACGGTGAAGCTCAGCAAGATAGAGAAGCTGGACCAGAAGGCGCTTCGGGTCGACGTGGAGATATTGGTCGAGCGCAATCCCCGCCAAACCAGCCATAAGGAGCGGGTCGAGCTGACCATCAGGTCGCCTGGGCCTACGATCAGGGCCGAAGCAGCGGCCGAGGACCGGTTCGCCGCGCTCGATCTAGCGGTCGCGAAGCTGGACACGCGCGTCCGGCGGGCGCTGGACCGCAGGAAGAGCCGCCACAGCGGGCATGGCATAGACCGGCGCGAGGCGGCGGGGTCGCTGCCAGCAGACGTGGAAATACCTGGGCAACTCGCCGGGCAGTCGCTTGGGCTGCTGCCTGACCAGCGGCCCAGGGTCGAGCAGGCCGCCGGGCCAGACGAGTCGTTGTCCAGCGTGGTGCCGATCGAGACGGTGGGCAACGCGCCGGTCGTGGTGCGGCAGAAGTTCCATCAGGCCTCGCCGATCTCGCTCGATCAGGCTCTGCTCGAGATGGAACTGGTCGGTCACGACTTCTACTTGTTCCACGATGTCGACCTGAACCTACCGAGCGTGGTATACCGGCGGCGCGGCTACCAGTACGGCGTCATCAGGCTCGTGCAGAGCCGGGTGGGTGCCACGTCATCGCAGTCCTCCCCGACGCTTGCGTCTTCGTGATCGAAGGTGGCGCTTGCATGAGGGCTGGTCGTCGGTGAGAGTTCTAGTTCATGAGCACCAGTGCCGCCGTGGCGCCGCGCGGTCGGGCCGCGTTGCCCGACGGCGGCCTTGACGAGGGGTCTGACATGCCAACGAGCGCGGATGACGGCGCGGCGCCCAGGCGAGAGCAGTGCGCAGAACCGATCCGCACGATGATCGTCGATGATCATGCGCTCTTTCGCCGTGGCCTGGAGATCGTGCTTGCCGCCGAGGCTGACATCGACGTGGTCGGCGAGGCGAGCGACGGCGCCGAGGCGGTGGGCAAGGCGGGCGAGTACCTGCCCGACGTGATCCTCATGGATGTCAAGATGCCGCGCAGCAGCGGGATCGAGGCCTGCCGGGCGGTCAAGGAGGTCGCGCCGAGTGCCAAGATCATCATCTTGACGATGAGCGACGAGGAAGAGGACTTGTTCGAGGCCATCAAGGCCGGGGCGAGTGGCTACCTGCTCAAGGACATCCCACTCGACGACGTCGCCGAGGCGGTTCGCGCCGTGCACGGCGGTCAGTCGCTGATCAGCCCGTCCATGGCGGGTAAGTTGCTCACCGAGTTCGCGGCGCTGGCCGGCCGGGACGACGGCGAGCGGGCGCGGGAAGTTCCTGCGCCCAAGCTGACCGAGCGCGAGATGCAGGTCCTCCGGCTGGTGGCCAGGGGCATGAACAACCGCGACATCGCCAAGGAGCTTTTCATCTCAGACAACACCGTCAAGAATCACGTCAGGAACATCCTGGAGAAGCTCCAGATCCACTCCAGGATGGAGGCCGTCATGGTGGCGGTGCGGGCGAAGCTTATCGAACTCGGCTGACGCGCGCGAGCAAGGCGGCAAGTCTGCGTGACCTCCGTATAGAGGACATGTGGAGCCCTGTGACCGCGGTGCATCCTGTACAAGCGGATTGCTACGGCCATCGAGCTGACGCGGTGCTTGGTCATGTGGTGCTAAGTCTCGCTCTGTGCGCTGCGGTCCGATGGAGGGGGGACGACGCCGCGCGGCGGGCCGCTGTGGCCCATGCGGGCCATGAGGGGGGGCGGTCCGCCGCCGGTGTTGGTTCCCGGTGGTCGCCACGGTCACGATGGCCTGGGCTCGGCGCTGATGCCGGGCTGCGGGCAACTCACTATGCGCTCGGGCTGATATGCGGCCTAGTCTGCTGTTACCTTTGAATACCGGTCATACCTGGTAACCGACTGGGCGACATATGCGAGCCATCGCACGAGCTGACACTGAGCACCTGACCGACACTGAGCATCTGGCTGATACTGAGCATCTGGCCGGGCTAAGGCAGATGCGCCCCGCAATTGCCAGAATGGCAGCCGCGCTACGCGGCGGTGTCGGCGTGGCTGCCGTGTCGTCTGGGCTGCTGGCCGGCGGAGCGCCATTGTCGTGGTGGATCCTGGCGCCGTCGCTCGTTGTCGTCGCCGGGTGGACCACGTGCTACGTGATCGTGGCTTGGACCCGCGGATTGCGCGACTGGCTGGTTGGTACCGACCTGTTGCTTGTTGCGCTGTTGTGCATGGGAATCGGCCATCTGGTGCCCGCGAGCGCGCTGGCGGGCTCGACGAGCTGGGTGAGCCTGTTCGCTGCGATGGCCGTGGTGAGCGCGCAGCTAGCCGGCAGGCCGGCGCTCTGGCTGCCCTGCAGCCTGGCCGTGGCCGGCACGATGGTCGTTGGCTCGCGGCTCGCGCACAGCCCGGACGGCGGTCAGTACGCCGGCGGCCTGATGGTCACGCAGTCGGTGATCACCGCCTTGGTGATGGTCATCGTGCTTCGCGCCGAGCGCTCGGCCGTCAGGGCGTTCGCCGAGCTTGACGAAGCGAGGGCCGCCGCGACGCTGGCCGCCGCGCGCAGGGAAGACGAACGCGCCCAGCTGCGGATGGTGCACAATGGCCCGCTGACCATTCTCATGATGGCATTCCATGCCGGCGCTGAACGGCCGAGCGCGATCTTGCGGCAACGAGCCGCCGAAGCGCTCGGCGCGCTGCGGAACATGACCGACGCCGACGACACGCGCACGGGGCAGGCTCGGCTGGACGACCGGCTGGCCAAGGTGACGACCTGGTACCAGGCGCTCGAGGTGACGGTTGACCTGGAACCTTGCCTGGTCCCCCCGGGCATAGCCGACGCGTTTGCCGGAGCGGTGGCCGAGGCCCTGGAGAACGTCGTGCGGTACGCGGGCACGCAGCGCGCCGCGGTCCTGCTTCGCGAGCAGCGGGACGTGGTGCGGGTCACCGTGGCCGACCAGGGCCGCGGCTTCGAGCCGGCGCTGGTATCCGGCCTGGGGTTCGGGTTGCGCGAGGACCTGGCGGGGCGGATGACTGCCGCCGGGGGCTCGTCCGCGGTGCGCTCGCGGCCGGGCGCAGGGACCGAGGTTCACCTGGAGTGGGCCCGTGCTTAGCCAGCCGGCGGTAAGCGAGCTCGGGCCGGCCGGGTCCGTTCCTGTCCAGCCCGTGGCTGGCCGCTCGGGTAGGAGCGAGCCGGCCGGGCGGCCCCTGCCCACCGAGTCGGTGGCGAGCGTAGAGCAGCGATATGACCGGGCCGGCCTGTGGGTCGCGATCGTGGTCACGTTCGGGTGGTACCTGGCCGGCGTCCTGCCGGTCGTGGTCGACAGCTGGTACCGGTACGGGCTGGCAACGTCCGGCGCGGTGACCTGGCTGGTCTACGCGGTGCTGGGAGTAGCCTCGGCGGCGCTGGTGCTGCGGGGTGGCGGGCACGGCCCGGCGTTGCCGCTCGCCGTCTGCCCGATCCTGCTCGCCGGGTCTGTGGTCGGATCGCTCGTCACGCCCGGCGGGGTGATCGACCACTTCAACTGGCCGTTCACGATGGTCGGCTGGTTCGCGGTGCTCGCGCTGTGGCGTCGGCCGCTGGCCGAGCTGATCGCTTTCTATGTCGTCAACGTGATGGCCAGCGCCATCATCATCGTCGTCATGGACGAGGCCAGCCGAGTCGGCGTGGCCAGGTTCATCGCACTTTGCTGCGGGATCAGCGCCTTGCAGATCACCGTCTTCGTCGGAAGCAGGATGGTGACCGCGATGGCCAGGCGCGGTGCCGAGGCCGAGGATGAGCTGGCCAGAACCCGGGTGGCGCAGATCGCGGCCGAAGCGGTGCAGGCGGCCAGGCGCAGCAGGTACGAGACGATCACAGGGACCGTCGCCCACCTGCTTGACGGCCTCGCGAAGGGTCACCTCGACCTCACCGACCGATCCGCGCGGCAGCAGGTCGCCGTGGCGGTTACCCGGCTGCGGCGGTACCTCGTAGAGTCCGATGACGTTCCTGACCGGCTCTGGCACGAGCTCCAGGCCTGCACGGACGCCGCCGAGCGGCGCGGCATCGCGGTCGACCTGGTGGCGCCGGCCGGCCAGATTCCACCGCTGCCCGTAGAGATCCGCCGGGCGCTGACCGAGCCCATCATCGCGGCGCTGGCGGCCACTGCCAGCAAGGCGCGCATAACCACGGTCGCCTACCCCGACGAGGTGGTGGTGGCCATCCTGGCTGACGCCCAGCTCGACTCTCCCGTGCCTAGCCTGCACGACGCCGTTGAGTCCAGCCATGACGCGGAGGGAGGGATGCTATGGGCGCAGGCTCACTGGACGAACCCGTCCGCATCGCTCTCATAGAGGACACCGACGTCGTCATCGAGGGAGTGCGGGCCTGGGTCGCCGCCGATCCGCACGACCGGGTGTCGATCGTCGCGACCGGCGACTCGATCGAAGCCGTCCTTGCGGGCCCGGGTAAGACCGCCGACGTCGTGGTGCTTGACCTCGAGCTCGACGGTGTCATGGTCACTGACCGGGTTACCGAGCTCAGCGACCTTGGCTACCGGGTCGTCGTGTTCTCCGTGCACGTCAAGCCCCTGGTGGTACAGGCGGTCATGAATGCGGGGGCGTGCGCGTTCCTCGACAAGCGAACCGAACGGGACCAGTTCGTCGACACGATCGTCGCCATCGCTCACGACTGGCCGTACGTCACCCCGTCGATGGCCGGCGGATTGCTCCAGGGGGTACGGCTGTCGGATCGCGAGCGGCAGGCCCTGCAATACCTGTTCCAGGGAATGGACCAGGCCTCGATCGCTCGCCGGCTCCGCAAGCCCGACGGCCAGCCGGTCAGCGCGGTCACCGTCAAGACGTACCTTGAGCGGGCCAGGGCGAAGTTCGCCGCCACAGGCCGGCCATGCAAGTCCAATTTCGCGTTGCTGGCCCGCTGCGTCGAGGACGGCCTGATCAGGCCCGAGGAGGTCGACGACTACCGGCCGGGCGCGACCGGGCTATTACTTGCCCTGGTCGTGTTCTTGCCTGGTGGTGTTCTGGCCTGGTCGTGTCCTGGCCCCGTGGCCGCCCCTTGCCCGCTTGCCTGACCCCGCGCAGGTGCCACGGCGCCGGTCGGTCCGCTGCTGCCGCCGCCGTGGTCAGTGTGTCTGGTCGGCCCGCGCTGCTGCCGCCGCCGTGGTCAGTGTGTCCGGTCGGCCCGCGCTGCTGCCGCCGCCGTGGTCAGTTTGTCCGGTCGGCCCGCGCTGCTGCCGCCGCCGCCCTGGTCAATGTGCCCTTCACCCGGAATGACCGGACCAATTCGCCATTCATCAAGCGAAAATGATCATGAGGCGTGACGTAAGTTAGCTGAGATAACTGCGTGACTGAAGTTGCGAGCGCGGAGATGGCGATGAGCGGGCCGTGCCCGTTAGATCGTCAGCCCACTAGCGTGGGCCGCGCTATCAGCCATGCTGGCCCTGTTTCACTGCGGCATCTAGAGCTACGGCGCTATGCGGGCTCGCGGGAGGGCTTCGCGGAACCCCCGCGGGCAATTGGCGCTGGGGTGGGCTGCCGCTGGGGTGCTGCCGTTGGGGTGGGCTGCCGTTGGGGTGGGCTGCCGCTGGGACGGACGATGCGACCTGGCGGCGTACTCCCGCCAGCCCATGGGGCCAGTGGGCGACCGAAAGCTTCGCAAAAGAAGCAGATTGAGCACTTTGCCGGTATCATCGCTACTAGACGCTAAATATTGGGCAGCATCCTTAATGAAC